>CAYMYV010000045.1:0-11649 GCA_964394775.1 uncultured Lachnobacterium sp.
TGTTAGATGCATTCTCATATGGTGTTCCACCACACGCAGGACTTGCATATGGTGTTGACCGTATCATCATGCATATGAGCCACACAGATAACATCCGTGAAGTTATTGCCTTCCCTAAGGTAAAGGATGCTTCTTGTATGATGTCAAAGGCTCCGGGAACTGTAGATGAAAAGCAGTTAGAAGAACTTGGTATCGCAATTGTGGCACAGGCGGAAGAAGTGGAAGAATAATAGGTTAAGAACTCTCGCACAATTTGTGCGGGAGTTTTTTGTTTAGAATGTCACTATAATTCGATAAAGAACTAAAGTATAATATAGAGTATTAAGGATAGTGGAAGGAGAGTAGCATGTTATGAAGAAGAAAAGAGTGCAATTTACTCTTCTCGCCGTAACCATGACACTGCTTTTAGGTGCTTGCGGACAAGAGGGCGGACAGGACAGCGAAAAAGGGAGCGAGGCAGCAAAGTTGGAAAATGTAGATGGATACGTCGCATTAGACCAGGAGAATCCGGTTGTATTTGGCGGAGATAGTATTTTATATGACGGAGAGCTGATTACGCTTGGTGAGAAAGCAATCTATGTAGACGGAACCTTAAGCGATGACATCGCAGACAGATACGACTATGTTTACAATGATTTCAAGGAGGCGGCATCTGCTTTTGTAGATGGTACAGAAGAGGAACCAATGAAGGTGTATATTGCGCCTTACGTGTACTGGATAGATGACCCGGATGATGAGGAGATTCGCGTTGCCACAGATGGTGGAGATATCCCATATGGACTTATCATCAACTGCAACAATCTGCATCTAATCGGTTTGACAGATGAGCCAGACAATGTAGTATTGGCGGTCAACCGCGGACAGACTCAGGGTGCGAAGGGCAATTATACCATGTTCTATTTTGATGGAAATGGTACAAGAACCGAGAACCTTACCATGGGAAATTACTGCAATGTAGATTTAGAATATGCACTAAAGCCTGAGCTTTCCAGAGAAAAAAGAGCTGAGGCAATCACACAGGCACAGCTTGCATTAACCAATGGGGATAAGATTGTAGCGGTGAACTGTAATTTTATCAGCCGACTAAACAGCTGTCCGTTTGTGGGTTCAAACGGAAGAATTTTGTTTAAGGACTGCCATATTGAGTGTACCGATGATGCCCTTCCGGGAACAGCAGTATATCTGGATTGTACCTTTGGCTTTTATAGTTCAAAGCCATTTTATAATACTACCGGAACAGGGGCAGTATTTTTAAACTGTGTATTTGATTCCAAGGTGAATGGAACACAATATCTGACCAAGGCAGGTGGAAGAGTTGCTCTTATCGACTGTGAGTTTAAGACAGAATCCGATTCCTTTACCGTGGAGTGGACACCGGATCCGGATACCGCACTTAGATGCAATCAGGCGAATGTCACAGTAAATGGGCAGGCAATTACAGTTGCAGCAGATAATCCTTACAACACCGTGGATTTGGCCGGCAAGGAGGCGTTGCAGGCATACAAATTGGTGGCAGAGGATGGCACTGTTATTTACAATACATATAACCTGTTAAAAGGTACGGATGATTGGGACCCTCTAAACAATAAGGCGGAGGTTGAGGCAATAAATGCAGAGGCACTGAAGTATCCTGTTATCATGACAGTAAGCACTAGCAAAAAAACAATTAAAACAGGCGGAACCGGTGAGCTTACTTATGGTTTTTCTTACTTTAGAGGTGGTACTGCACAATTAACAGACACGGTAACGTGGGAGGTAGAGGAAGCGCTTAAGGACTATGTGACTTTGACTGTAAATGAAGATGGAAGCTGTACCTACAACGTGGTAAATACAGGAAGAGGCTCGGTGTCAGGAATGATTTATGTAACGGGTGAGAGGGGTTTTTGCACGGGTGCCTATATTACAATTACACCAGACACCTTGGAAGCACCTATTCTTTCCAATCTGGCTATGACCATTGAAAAGTCCGAGGAGCTTGGTACAGATGTAATAAGAGTGTCTTATGACACCACCGGCGAGGGCGAAGACTGGTCCTTGATAAACTGGTATCGAAGCAGCGATGCAGCAGGAACGGATAAGATATTGGTTGCTGTAACCCGATTAAATGAGCCGGAGTATGAATATAAGCTTACGGTTGGTGATGTGGGCTACTATCTCATTGCGGAGATTGCACCAAGAGAAGAAGGCTCTGAGACTGGCGAAGTAATCACGCTTGCCACTGAGCTGGCAATCTCTTCGGAGGATAATCTGTGTAAAGAAATCTCTACAGATTTCCAGAATATGCCGACTGCCGTACAAAACCGCATTATGGAAGGCTTCTTTACCTTAGGCGGATATAAGCCATTGGATACCGCAGAGTATGATTGGAAGGCAACCGAAGGCGATGCATGGACTTATGGAGAAGGTGAAGGAGGAGCTACCGGAACCGGTTTATTACAGAGTGTCCGAGGGGCTAGAATGTTATATACCCCTGTGAAGGGCTCTTATGGAAATATGAGTGTTGAGCTTATCGTAGATCCATGTAAGTCCGCAGGTCAGGGCTTCGGTAGTGCAACAGCACAGTACATGGATGTATATATCAAATTTGACACCACAACCTTGACGGGCTACGCACTTCGAATTGAAAGAACAAGCAAGTATTCCAATGCAGTAGACTTTACCTTGATGGAATATAAGGATGGTGTGGCAACGGCTATTTCTGAATCCATTTCAGCATCTTGCTATAACTCTACCTGTACGATTCAGTTGTCTGTGGCAGATGGCAAATTTACTGCTCATGTAGAAACAACCAAGGCGCAGAGTGAGGAGCAGAAAAATGCAGGCCTTGCGCATGTGGTAGATTTATCCGCTGATATTGAGATGAATGCATTTGGAGGAAGTGGCGTGATGCATACGGGAACTGCTGGTGCCAATGCGACTATGCTACATGAACTTACAATTAAGTGGGAGTGAAATGCTATAATTAATTATCTTATTCATGCACAGTCAAATTGACTAATCCGGTTTAAACCGATTAGGGAGGTATTTATGAAGAAATAAGGACGTAACAGTTTGGTTACGTCCTTATTTTATAATTCCTTCTCCGACAGCGGCAACGTAAAGATAAACTCCGTCCCCACGCCTTCGGTACTAATTACATTAATATTCTGTTTGTGTGCCTGTATAATTTCCTTTACAATGGCAAGGCCAAGGCCGGTGCCTTTTTTGTCTTTACCACGGGATTGGTCGGTTTTGTAGAAACGCTCCCAAATCTTCTTGATACTATCCTTTGGTATACCAATACCTGTATCCTTAATAGAGATAAATACCTTGCCGTTCTTGATGTTGGTCTCGATGGTGATAGTGGAATTGTTGTGGGAGAACTTGGTGGCGTTATCAACGAGGTTGTATAGAACCTGTTGGATTTTGCCCATGTCACCCATGACAAACAGCTGCTGTTCGGTAAGGAACAAATCGAAGGATAAGCCCTTTTTGCTGCAGGTGCCTTCAAAGGTCCGGATGGTTGTTCGAATCATGGAATTGATATCAAATTCGGTGATATCTAATAACATGCCCTGTCCGCGGAAACGGTTCAAATCCAGAATGCTTTGTGTAAGCTTATTTAATCGTTCCGTTTCAAAGAGAATAATATTTAAATATTTTTCCTGCATCTCCACCGGAATGGTTCCGTCAATCATGGCCTCGATATACCCCTTGATGGAGGTTAGTGGAGAACGGAAGTCGTGAGATACGTTGGAGATGAATTTTTTCTGTTCATCCTCTAGAGTATCAAGCTCGGTCGCCATATAGTTCATAGTTTGTGCCACATATCCGATTTCGTCGTGGGAGTTTACCTTAATCTGTTGCTTAAAATCGCCCTTGGCATAGCTTTTGGCTACTTTTGTGATTTTATTAATTGGTCGATAAACAAAAATCGTAAAAACGATTAGGAATATGGACGAGCATAAGTAAATTACAGAAGCAGAGGTAAAAACGATATTGACCATACTGTCTGTAGATGCTAGTACAGCGGTCATCGGCTTGTGAATCAATACATACCCTCTCACCTTGTAGCTAATGGTAATCGGCGAAAAAACAGTGAGTGTATCGTCACGGAAGTTACCATAAAAAGTACCAATCTGATAATAACTGTTTCCAAAATCTGCCACATTAAATTGAGAGACTTTTTTGGGGTTATTTGAGCCTGCCAGAGTCTGAGCATTTGGGTCAGAGGAATCAAGTAGTACGTTTCCCTGATTATCGATAATCCAAATGTCAGAGCCCATGTATCCGCCGATAATTTCCAATTCATTTTGTATATTCGGAAGGCCGTCACCTTCTGCTTTGAAGAGGCTTCGGTAGTCATATGCGAGAATTGTGGATTCCCGGTAAAGCCGTTCTGTCTCGGATTGGGTCAAATGATTCTGTACAAGTTTTTCTGTAAAAGTACTTAACAGCACCATGGCAAGTATCAGGAAAATCAAATACGCGCCAAGGAGCTTTAGGTATAGTGTGCGTTTCATAGTTTATTTTTTAACCTCAAATTTATAACCAATGCCCCATACGGTAGATATCTGCCATGCATCGTGGTCTTTGATTTTTTCGCGGAGACGTTTTACGTGAACGTCAACCGTACGTGTGTCGCCTATGTATTCGTAGCCCCAGATATTATCTAAGAGCTGTTCGCGGGTGAATACCTGATTTGGAGAAGCTGCCAGGAAGTAGAGAAGCTCTAATTCCTTTGGTGGCATATCGACCTGCTTGCCATTGTAAAGGACAGAGTAGTTGGATAGGTTTACAACCAAATCCGGGTATTCTACACATTTGGCAGATGGTACAGGTGTTGATGCTGCAGCGACTGTTTTGGCTGGCTGGAATCTGCGAAGCACTGCTTTGACGCGGGCTACCAGCTCCTTGGAATCAAATGGCTTCATAATATAATCGTCGGCTCCCAATTCTAAGCCTAATACCTTGTCAAAAATCTCGCCCTTTGCAGAGAGCATGATAATTGGTACATTGGATTTGGTGCGAATCTCGCGGCAAACCTGATAGCCGTCGATGCCCGGAAGCATGAGGTCAAGCAGAATCATGTTTGGATTATATTCTTCAAAAGCGGCTAAGGCCTCCTCACCATCGTTGACAATCATAGTGTCATAGCACTCCTTGGTGAGATAGAGAGAGATTAATTCTGCAATATTGTTGTCGTCATCTACAATTAGAATTTTGGTCTTTGTGGCCATAGTAGTCCTCCTTACTTGAACTCAGCGATTGTTACTCCTGCATCGCCCTCACCGAATTCACCTAAATGATAAGATTTCACATAGCTTAGGCGTTTTAAATGCTGGTGCACGGCGTTTCGCAGGGCACCGGTTCCTTTTCCGTGTACAATGCGGACGGAAGGAAGGTGTGCGATATAGGCATCATCTAAATATTTATCCAGTTTGGAAATGGCTTCGTCTGTCATCATACCGATGAGATTGATTTCGGTAGAGATGGAAGCGGATTTGCTCATCTTAATCTTGCCAGCGCCTGTGCCATACTTCTTGGTTGGGTTTAGGGTGTCTTCGTTAATGAGAATCAGGTCGTTGATGTTTACCTGAGAACGAAGAATACCCATCTGAACAAACAGATTTCCCCTGGCATCCGGAAGTGTGTGGACAGTACCCTTAAGATTCATGGATAGAACCTTAACCGAATCGCCAATGCGAAGCTTCTTCGGTGCCTGATGGTTTTCGGTTGTTGTTTTTTGAATACCGGTAAGCTTCTTTTCCTTTTCAGACATCTTATTGCGCAGGTTGGTACGTTCCTTCTCCATCTGGCTGATGTCGGCAGAGCCCTTGCCATATTTGTTGAAGTTTCGGATGGTCTCGTCGGCGAGGTCCTTGGCTTCCTTGATAATGGATAGTGCTTCCTCATTGGCTTCACGTAAGATTTTCTCACGGGTCTGGTCTAAACGCTCCTGCTTACTTTCCAGCTGCTTCTTTAAGGTCTCAATCTCTGCTTTGTATTTATTGATTTCAAGCTGTTCCTTTTCGATGGTGATACGGCTGGCTTCCAGGTTAGAGAGTACATCCTCAAACTCAATGTCCTTGCTGCCGAGTCGTCCCCTGGCATCCTCAATCACAGAATCATCTAAGCCAAGCTTCGAGGAAATTGCAAATGCATTACTTTTTCCGGGAATACCAATTAGCAAGCGGTAGGTTGGACTTAAGGTCTCTACGTTGAATTCGCAGCAGGCGTTTTCGATGCCGTCCGTTGTAAGGGCGTATACCTTAAGCTCACTGTAGTGTGTGGTTGCCATAACGATGGAGCCATAAAGATGCAGCTTGCTGAGAATGGAAATTGCAAGCGCTGCCCCTTCGGTTGGGTCTGTTCCGGCACACAATTCGTCAAAAAGAACCAGACTACGGTCATCGGCCTTCTCTAAGATGCTCACAATATTTACCATGTGAGAGGAGAAGGTACTAAGGCTTTGCTCAATACTCTGTTCATCACCAATATCAGCAAATACTTCTTCAAAAACTGCCAGCTCTGAACGGTCACCGGCCGGAATGTGAAGACCCGCCTGTCCCATAAGGGTAAGAAGACCTACGGTCTTTAGACTGACCGTTTTACCACCGGTGTTTGGACCGGTTACAATCAGCTGATTGAATTGGTCGCCGAGATATACGTCAATTGGCACTGTGCTCTTAGGGTCCAAAAGTGGGTGACGGCCCTTGCGGATATTGATATATCCGCGTTCATTAAAGATTGGTGCAACACCGTTGTAGGATTTGGCGAGATTTGCCTTGGCAAAAATAAAATCCAGCTCGGATAATACGGTAAAGTCAGTCTCAAGACCTGCCGCATAGCCTGCAACCATATCGCTTAAGCGTGCAAGAATGACGTTGATTTCGTCCTTTTCCTTGATAAAGAGCTCCTTTAATTCATTGTTTAAGTTCACAACAGCCATTGGCTCAATAAAAAGGGTAGAGCCGGAGGAAGACTGGTCGTGTACCATACCGGGAACGCTGGATTTGTTTTCCGCCTTAACAGGAAGACAATAGCGTCCGTCGCGCATGGTTACGATAGCGTCCTGTAAAAAACCACGGGTGGTGGTGTTGTTCATCATGGAAGACAGCTGAGCGTGAATACGGTCGCTCATTCCGCGAATGGATTTGCGGATTTTAAACAGCTCCGGGCTGGCATCATCTGCGACCTCGTCTTCGGAAAGGATGCAGCGCTTTATTTCTTCATGGAGAGGTGAGCAAGGTTCTATCTGAGCAAACAGTTCTGTCAGAGAATCCGTTTTCTCCTCGTTTCGGTCCGAACGGTCATAGGCCTTGGCTCTTTTTGCAACCTCAAGCAGAGAGCTAATCTGAAGCAGCTCCACCATGTTAAGTGTTCCACCGATAGACAGACGTTTTAAGGAGCCGTGGATATTGTGCAGTCCTGCAAAGGTGATATTGCTGCTCTTATAGAGGCGGCTCAAAGCATCCCTGGTAGTTTCCTGCAGATGGTTTATTTCATCGATATCCGTAGATGGCACCAGCTGTTGAATTCTTTTCTTGGTGTCAGGGGCGGCTGCATATCCGGCCAATTGGTCGAGTATTTTATAATATTCTAAGGTTTTTAGTACTTTTTGATTCATAATCTGTGTCCATATCTTTCTCGTGCTGAAGCAGGTGTCTGGCTGACAAGGCTCCACATATGCACTCATTTTCTTCATGTAGATATATTATAGCCTATTCTAAGGATTTGGAAAAGGCAAAAATGGTTGCAACTGAAGATAATTCTTAATATAATAAAATGGTATCGGTTTATGCAATTATAAGTTGTCTTACATAGAAGAGGAAACGTATGGATTTTATTCGTGAACAGATAAAAGAAAAACCAGTAAATAGAAAGAAAATTGCACAGAAAATAGGATTTGCAGCGTTATATGGGCTGGTATTTGCATTCGCAGCCTGCATGATGTTCCTTCTTTTCATACCAATTTTTCGTTCTGCGCTATTAGCAGATACCGAAGAAACCTCCCAGGAGGCGTCTAGTGGAGAGCCAGAGAGCCAGAACGAAAGTAACGATGTGCAAAAAGAATCAGAATCCGAAAGCGAATCAGACTCCGAAAGCGAATCAGGAAACGAGGATAATTCTGAAATTGAGCAGCCGGGAAATACGGAGCTTGTGATTCCGGATATCAGCCTGACAATCGATGATTATCAGGAGCTTCAGAATGAGCTCTATCGGATTGGAAACAATGCAAACAAATCCATTGTCACCGTTACGGCGCTAACGAGTGAAACCGACTGGATGAACAATGCGTATGAGACAGAGGATCAGGGGTCCGGTGTGATTATTTCAGAGGATTCCAATTACCTCTATATTCTGACAGAAAAACGTGTGGTTCCGGATACTGCTCGTGTAAGTATCACTTTTATTGATGAGACTAAAGCAGAAGCGACACTCTTAAAATATGACGGTAACACCGGTGTTGCAGTGCTGGCAGTTGAAAAGCGATTGATTACAAAGAAGACGGAAGAGACAATTGTGGTTGCAAAGGTTGGTAACTCGTTTACCGTATCCAATGGTACGATAGTGATTGCATTAGGTAGCCCATTGGGAACCAACTATTCTATTTTAACAGGAAATATTACCTCTATTGATAATGAGGTAGTAACCTGGGATAAGAACTACTCCGTATTTACCACGGATATTGTGGCAAGCGAGAATGGCAGCGGAATTCTGATTAATACCCAGGGTGAAATCGTGGGTATGGTAATTCAGGCGTTCAGCGGTTCTCAGGAGGTAAACACACTGACAGCCGTTTCAATTTCGGAAATCAGCGGAATCGTAGAACGTCTTGTAGACGACAAGGATATTCCTCATGTTGGTTTGTATGTATCAACCGTGACCAACAGTATTTCATCCACCTACGATATACCAAAGGGTGTATTTATCAAAGAGGTTCTGACAGATTCTCCTGCAATGTATGCGGGACTACAAAGCGGTGATGTGATTACAAAGGTGAATGGAGAAGAGGTATATACGGATGAAGCATATAGTACAAAGATTCGTATGCTGATTCCGGGAACGACCTGTGAGATTACGGTGTACCGCCAGAGCGGAGATGCATATATAGAAGTAAAATGTGAGGTCGTAATCGGCGTCTTAGAGTAAATGGAGGACTTATGAAATATATTGAAAGCTTCCGAGAGGGAGACCGTATCAATGATGTGTATTTATGTAAATTTAAGCAGGCAGCCTTGACAAAAGCAGGGAAGCCTTATGACAACGTGATTCTGCAGGATAAAACAGGAACAATTGACGCAAAAATCTGGGATCCGGGCTCCATAGGGATTGATGAGTTTGATACGATGGATTATGTAGCAATTACAGGTGATGTAACCAGCTTTCAGGGCAATCTTCAGCTGTCAATTAAGCGTGCAAGAAAAGTAGGCGAAGGGGAATACGAAGCAAAGGATTACCTTCCAACGAGTGATTATGACATTGATGGCATGTTTGTGGAATTGATGGGATATATGAACTCTATTAAGAATCCATATCTTAGCAAATTATTGCATGCATTTTTTGATGATGCTGCATTTGAAAAAAGATTCAAATTTCATTCCGCAGCCAAAAGTGTTCATCATGGCTTTGTAGGTGGCTTGTTGGAGCACACCTTAAGTGTGACAAGAAACTGTGACTTTTTTGCAAAAAATTATCCGATTCTAAACCGTGACCTTCTGCTTACAGCAGCCATGTTCCATGATATTGGCAAATTGGCAGAGCTATCCACGTTCCCGGAAAATGATTACACGGATGCAGGGAATCTGCTGGGTCATATCGTAATTGGCAGCGAATGGGTTGGAGAAGAGATTAAGAAAATCGATGGCTTCCCGGTGATACTTGCCAATGAACTAAAGCATTGCATTCTGGCGCATCATGGGGAATTGGAGTTTGGTTCGCCAAAGAAGCCTGCTCTCGTAGAGGCAATTTGTTTAAGCTTTGCGGACAATCTGGATGCTAAGATGGAGACGATGAAGGAGCTTCTTGCGGGAATTCCGGATAACAACCTGGAGTGGCAGGGATATAATCGTTTGTTAGAGACAAATATTCGTAAAACCAGTTCAGAATTGTCAAAAAATTAAGGATTAAAAAATATGAATAAAAATGATATTTTCGATTTGGAAATAACAGACATGGGCGTAGACGGCGAAGGCATCGGACATTACGATGGGATGACCTTCTTCGTAAAAGATGCATTGATTGGCGATGTGATTCGTGCTCGTGTGACGAAGCTAAAAAAGAATTATGGTTATGCAAGAGTGGAAGCGATTACGTCGCCTTCCACTTTTCGTATTGAGCCGGAATGTGAGCATCATAGACGCTGTGGCGGTTGTCAGATTCAGGCACTGTCTTATGATAAGCAGTTAGAATTTAAGGCGCAGAAGGTACGCGGAAATCTGATTCGCATTGGTGGATTTTCCGAGGAAGAGGTGGATGCAGTGAGCCTGCCGGTAGTTGGCATGGAGACACCATACCGCTACCGCAACAAAGCACAGTTTCCGATAGGAACGGATAAGGAGGGCAATGTGATTGCCGGTTTTTATGCGGCTAGAACTCACAGCATTATTCCGGTAGAGGACTGCCTCCTTGGGGTGGAAGAAAATGCACCTATTCTTGCAACGATTAAGGAGTGGATGAGAGTAAATCATGTGTCTGCTTATGATGAGACTACAGGAAAAGGCCTGCTTCGTCATGTCCTTATTCGTTTTGGTTTTACCACAAAAGAAATTATGGTGTGTCTGATTATCAATGGCAAGAAGCTTCCGGCACAAGATGCCTTGGTGGAATGCTTGTCGAAGGTTGAGGGAATGACCTCTGTTTCTATTAATATCAATACCAAAAATACCAATGTAATTTTAGGAGATGTCACCGAATGCATCTGGGGACAAGCCTATATTACAGACTATATTCATTTACGCAGGACAGGTTCTGAGCTGGTTAAAGGTGCAAAGGAATTTGCACTTACGGATACGGCGGTGGCTTATCGCATTTCTCCACAGTCCTTCTATCAGGTCAATCCTGTCCAAACAGAAAAGCTATACAGTACGGCTTTGGAGTACGCAGGTCTTACGGGCAATGAAAATGTGTGGGATTTGTACTGTGGAATTGGAACCATCTCACTCTTCCTTGCGCAGAAAGCAAAACAGGTCTATGGTGTGGAAATCGTGCCGCAGGCCATCGAGGATGCTAAGAACAATGCGAAGCTAAACGGAATTACAAATGCTGAGTTTTTTGTTGGAAAAGCAGAAGAAGTGCTGCCTGAGTTTTATGCGAAATTGGCTCGCAAGCAGGAGCCTTCCGGCACCGGAAAAGAAAGCGGTGCAAGTGATATGCTGCATCCGGATGTTATCGTGGTTGACCCACCAAGAAAGGGCTGCGACGAGGCTTGCTTAGATACTATGCTTAAGATGCAGCCAAAGCGAATTGTGTATGTAAGCTGTGATTCTGCTACCTTGGCGAGAGATTTGCGGATGTTGTGTGATGGCGGCTATCAGCTTAAGAAGGTGAGAGCCTTTGATCAGTTTGCGCATACTATGCACGTGGAGTGTGTAATAATGATGCAGTATTGTGGAAAAGAGAAGAAAAAGTAGGGTTTGACCACAAGATGTTAGTGGTCAAAGTCAA
>CAYMYV010000046.1:0-11606 GCA_964394775.1 uncultured Lachnobacterium sp.
CATGGCTTTTGCAAGGTTGGCATCGATTTTATCAAAGACCGGTTCGCCAAGTCCTACCGGAAGTCCGGTTACCTCGCAGTAGATGACACCGCCGGAGGAATTTTTCTCTGCTAATAATTTTTCCAGATATTCAGAAGCCTGTGCGGCTGCTACAGCATCCGGCATATATAATTTGTTATTATTGATTTCGGAAGCATCAAAACGTGAAGAATCCACCTTCACCGGTCCAATAGATTCTGAATATGTAAGGAAGCTGATACCCATCTGCTCTAATAATTTAATCGCAATGGCACCAGCCGCAACACGTCCGATGGTCTCACGTCCGGAAGAGCGTCCGCCACCACGATAATCACGGAATCCGTATTTTTCATCAAATGGATAATCTGCGTGTCCTGGGCGATAGTAGGAAGCAATCTCACTGTAATCCCTGGATTGTTGATTTTCATTCCAAACCATCATAGAGATAGGTGTTCCCGTTGTTTTTCCTTCGAAGACACCGGAAAGAATTTCTACACAGTCGTTTTCTTTTCGTGGTGTCGTAAATTTAGATTGTCCCGGTTTTCTACGATTTAAAAAGACCTGAATATCTTCTTCGCATAATGATAGCCCTGCCGGGCAACCATCTACAACAACTCCGATGGCTTTTCCATGGGATTCGCCCCAGGTTGTTACTCGAAATAATTTTCCAAATGTTGAACCTGCCATATCTAATCTGTTTTCCTTTCAACTAATGATTGCTTTTTAGCATTTTATCACATTTCTTGTTTTTTTACAGTGTTTTATAAGAAAAAAATCCATACTTTATTGTTATTGCTTCTATGAATACAGAGTGATTAGTTGAAACGTCAAAAGAATTAAGGTGGATTTTTCGGGAAAAAATAATAGAAATTGGGACATTTATTTGTTACAATAGCGGTAGCAACAAAGAAAGAGAGTATAACAATGGCAACCTATGAATTATTAAAAGAAGAAGGGCGTGCAAAGCGTGGTGTATTTCACACGGTGCATGGTGATATACAGACTCCTGTATTTATGAATGTAGGTACTGTTGCAGCGATAAAAGGCGCAGTATCCACACAGGATTTGAAGGATGTAAAATGTCAGGTGGAATTATCAAATACCTATCATCTTCACGTGCGTACAGGAGATAAATTGATTAAGGAGGTTGGTGGCTTACACAAATTTATGGTGTGGGACAGACCAATTCTTACAGATTCCGGCGGATTCCAGGTGTTCTCATTAGCAGGACTTCGCAAGATTAAAGAGGAGGGTGTGTACTTCAATTCGCATATCGATGGTCACAAGATTTTTATGGGACCAGAGGAGAGTATGCAGATTCAGTCCAACCTTGGCTCGACCATTGCGATGGCATTTGATGAATGTCCATCCAGTGTGGCGGAGAGAAAATATGTAGAGGATTCTGTGGCTAGAACCACCCGATGGTTAGAGCGTTGTAAGGCGGAGATGGCAAGACTGAATGGCTTAGAGGATACAGTGAATAAAGAACAGCTTTTGTTTGGTATCAACCAGGGTGCGATTTATGAGGATATCCGTATCGACCATGCGAAACGCATTTCGGAGATGGATTTGCCGGGTTATGCTGTTGGTGGTTTGGCAGTTGGAGAGTCGCACGAGGATATGTATCGTGTTTTGGATGTAACAGTACCTCATTTGCCTAAGAATAAGCCAACCTACCTGATGGGTGTTGGTACGCCTGCGAATATTTTGGAGGGCGTAGAGCGTGGTGTTGATTTCTTTGACTGCGTATATCCAACCAGAAATGGCCGTCATGGACATTTGTACACCAATCAGGGCAAAATCAATCTGTTTAACCAGAAATATGAAAAGGATATGCGTCCAATCGAAGAGGGCTGTCAGTGTCCGGCCTGCAAGCACTATAGCAGAGCATATATTCGTCATTTGCTTAAAGCAAAGGAGATGCTCGGAATGAGACTCTGTGTGCTTCATAACCTCTATTTCTACAATACCATGATGGAAGAAATCAGAGATGCTCTTGATGCAGGTCGTTTCCACGCATACAAGGATGAGAAATTGTATGGTATGAAGCAGGGACAAAAATAGGCCGTAAGTATGAAACTTTTATAAAATCCAAGAGATATTGGGAAAAATCAGGAAAAACCCTTGGAAAAAGGCTTGCCCCAAGTGAAAATATTTAGTATACTCAATTAGATAGTTTTTATATGATAGGAGGAATAATTGATGTTTTATTCAATTTTAGCGGAATCAGCAGACCCAACAGCAGGTTTGGTATCTATGATTATTTGGATGGTTGTCATTTTTGCTTTCATGTATTTCTTTATGATGCGTCCACAGAAGAAGGAACAGCAGAAGAAAGAATTAATGCTTAGTGAATTGGCAGTAGGCGATACAGTTCTTACAACAAGCGGATTCTACGGAACAATTATTGATATTGCTGATGATACAGTAATCGTTGAATTTGGTAACAACAGAAACTGCCGTATCCCAATGCAGAAAGCAGCAGTAGCAATGGTTGAAAAGCCGGAAGATGCTCAGTAATTTTTAGACAGATGAGAGGTTATCAGATGGATAGCAGAAGCTATCAGGATAGCCTCTTATTTTTGTTATTTGCCCGGCAAGGGCAAGGTCTAACAGAAATATTCCAGGAAAGAAGTTGGCTATGAAAAAAATACTTGTATTTTTGAAGGATTATAAAAAAGAATCAGTCATCGCACCACTGTTTAAGATGCTGGAAGCCATTTTTGAGCTAATTGTTCCATTGGTTGTGGCGCAGATTATCGATACAGGCATCGCAAACCGTGATACCAATTACATTTTAGGCAGATGCGGGATTCTGATATTGCTGGCGGTCATTGGGCTCGTGTGTGCGGTATGTGCGCAGTTCTTTGCTGCAAAGGCAGCAGTTGGATTTGCTACGCAGCTTCGAAGTGTGTTGTTTGCACATATCCAGAAGCTGTCGTTTACGGATATCGATCAGATAGGGACCTCTACTTTAATTACCCGTATGACCAGTGATGTAAATCAGCTGCAGTCAGGCGTGAACATGGTGCTCCGCCTTTTCATGCGCTCCCCATTTGTAGTGTTTGGCGCTATGATTATGGCATTTACCGTCGACGTAAAAGCAGCGCTTGTTTTCGTGGTGGCAATTCCGTTACTGTCGGTAGTCGTATTTGGTATTATGCTGATTACGATTCCGTTATATAAAAGGGTTCAGGCATCACTCGACCGGGTACTTAGCAAGACTCGTGAGAACCTATCCGGTGCAAGAGTCATCCGTGCGTTTAACAAAGAGGAAGAGGAAATTGCACAGTTTAATGAGAGCAATGAAGTGCTTACCAATATGCAGCTATTAGTTGGAAAAATCTCTGCGCTTATGAATCCGCTTACTCTGATTATTGTAAATATTGCAACCATCGTTATCATTTGGATTGGTGCAGGTCAGGTGTATGACGGCGTTCTTACCCAGGGTGAGGTTGTTGCACTAGTAAGCTACATGTCTCAGATATTGGTTGAGCTTGTAAAGCTTGCAAATCTTATTATTCTGATTACAAAAGCAGTGGCCTGTGGCAACCGTGTGGCAGATGTGCTGGAAAGAGAACCATCTGTGCAGCAGTTAAAGGACGAAGAGGTGTCAGCGAACCCGAATGCTCCAATGGTCGAATTTAAGGATGTTGCCATGAGCTATGGTGGAAGCAGTGAGGAAGCGTTAAGTAACATTTCCTTTACGGCCCATAAGGGTCAGACCATTGGTATCATTGGCGGCACAGGTTCCGGAAAAAGTACACTTGTATCCTTAATCCCACGTTTCTATGACGTGTCTAAGGGAAGTGTTTTAATGGAAGGAACAGATGTCAGGGACTACCCACTTGCACAGCTAAGGGAAAAGGTTGGAATTGTACAGCAGAAAGCCGTACTTTTCCATGGAACCATTGCAGAAAACCTTCGATGGGGCAACGCAGACGCCACTGAGGAGGAGCTGTGGAAGGCCATTGAACTGGCGCAGGCTGTAGATGTTGTAAAAGGCAAAGAAGAAGGCTTAAACCACATGGTAGAGCAAGCGGGACGCAACCTTTCCGGAGGCCAGAGACAACGTCTTACCATAGCACGTGCATTGGTAAAAAATCCGGATGTTTTGATTTTGGATGATAGTGCATCTGCCTTGGATTTTGCGACGGATGCAAAGCTTCGCAGTGCGCTTAAGACGATTACGGAAAATAGAACAATTTTTATCGTTTCCCAAAGAACCTCATCCATTCAGCATGCGGATATGATTATCGTATTAGATGATGGCGAGGCAGTGGGTATGGGAACGCATGATGAGTTATTAACATCCTGCGAGGTATACCGCGAGATTTACGACTCCCAGTTCAAACAGGAAGAAAGGGGGCGTGCACATGAGTAAAAAAGCAACTCAGATGGATACTTTGAAAAAAGTACTCCGTTATATGAAAAAATATATTCCGCTGCTTGTGATTTCCATCCTTCTAGCTACCGTAACTGTAGCGATGACGTTGTATTTTCCAATCATTACCGGTGATGCACTGGATTTGATTGTGGAAAAAGGCATCGTGGATTTTGATGGAATTCTGGCACTTATAAAAACTGCGGTGATTGTAATTGCAGTGAACGCGATTGCACAGTGGGTGATGAATATTTGCAACAATCGCATGACCTACCATATTGTGATGGATATTCGTAAGGATGCTTTCCAGAAAATAGAGAGGCTTCCGCTTAGCTACATGGATACCAGATCCCATGGGGATATGGTAAGCCGTGTCATTGCAGACGTGGATACCTTTGCGGAAGGCCTTCTGATGGGATTTACCCAGCTGTTTTCGGGCATGGCAACGATTGTTGGTACTTTACTGTTTATGCTAAGTCTGGATTTTAAGATTACCCTTGTGGTAGTATTTATTACTCCGGTATCGCTTTTCGTTGCAAGCTTTATTGCGAAAAAGACGTATTCCATGTTCCAGCTTCAGTCTAAGACAAAAGGAGAACAGACAGCACTGATTGATGAAATGATTGGAAATCAAAAAGTTGTCCAAGCGTTCTCACATGAAGACGAAAGTCAGAAAGAGTTTGAAGAAATTAACAACCGACTTGGTAAATATTCACTGAATGCAACATTTTTCTCAAGTCTTGTAAATCCAAGCACACGCTTTGTAAACAGCCTGGTATATGCAGCAGTTGGTGTTACGGGTGCGTTGTCTGCCATAGGTGGCGGCATTTCTGTTGGACAGTTATCCTGCTTTTTAACCTATGCAAATCAATACACAAAGCCATTCAATGAAATCTCAGGTGTGGTAACAGAATTGCAAAATGCATTGGCTTGTGCGGCTCGTATTTTTGAGCTGATTGAGGAAACACCGGAAAAAGCAGATGCAGTAGATGCATATGAATTAGAGCAGGCAGATGGAACCGTTTCCATTGAAAATGTATGCTTCTCATACAATCCCAAGCAGAAGCTGATTGAGGATTTTAATTTACAGGTAAAACCGGGACAGCGCGTAGCAATTGTTGGACCTACGGGGTGTGGTAAAACTACATTTATTAACCTGTTGATGCGTTTCTATGATGTAAACAGCGGAAGCATTTCCCTCGGAGAAGCTAAAGAAGATACACTTTATGACATCATGGGAATTACAAGAAAATCTCTCCGCAGGAACTACGGAATGGTATTACAGGAAACATGGCTGAAAGCCGGTACGATTCGTGAGAATATCTGTATGGGCAAACCGGATGCCACAGAAGAAGAGATGATTGCAGCAGCAAGGGCGGCGCATGCACACAGCTTTATCAAGCGCCTTTCAAACGGCTATGACACTGTTATTGCAGAAGACGGTGGCAATCTGTCCCAAGGGCAGAAGCAGCTCTTATGCATTGCCAGAGTCATGCTTTGTCTGCCACCAATGCTTATTCTGGATGAAGCAACCTCATCCATCGACACACGTACAGAGATTAAGATACAGAAAGCGTTCCTCACCATGATGGAAGGCAGAACGAGCTTTATCGTAGCCCATCGCCTCTCCACCATTCGTGAATCCGATGTAATCCTCGTAATGAAGGAGGGTAAAATCATCGAACAAGGTACGCATGAAGAACTGTTGGCACTAGGCGGCTTTTACAACGAATTATACAACAGTCAGTTCGTGTCTACGATGTAGTGGTGTCAAACACGGACAGCATGTGAAGAAAACTATAGTAGTAAGTTGGTTATATAAGTTGATAGAAAGAGTAAGAAATAAGGGGCTGTTTATAGCCTAACTTACAAATCAATTTACTCTGTAGTTTCCTCTACAGGCTCCTTGTAAGAGTACGCATTCGAAACCTTACAGTTATTCGAGGTCAATACAACCTCCTCACGGTAATATGCTACAACCGGAGTATTCTTTGGAACAATGTCATACATTTCTTTTACCGTGTCATATGGCATATTCAAACAACCGTGAGAACCATTCTTGAGATAATAATCACCACCAAATTTGCTACGCCAGCTTGCATCATGGAAACCAACGTTGTAAGCAAAGGTCAGGAAATAATCTACCGGTGATTCATAATCCTCACCAACCAGAATTCTGTTACGAAGCTTCTCACGAATTTTAAATACACCATCCGGAGAACCATTTCCGGTCTTCATGTTACCGGATACCAAATCGGATTCGAGAATCAGTTCGCCTTCCTTGTAGAACCACATGTGCTGGTTGGTGTAGTCAACCTCGATGTAGGTATCCCCGATATCGTACAAGCCGCTTTGTGCAGCTGTCTGCTCGTAAATCGGTTCACGTGTAACAGGTGCTCCGCCAGCCAAATCCTCTAGAATCTGAGCGGCTTCCTTGGACTTTGCAATAACCCATCCGTAATCCCCGCCACCAATGATAACGGTATCACCAAGAGAGGTTTTGAATTCTCTCTTATCGCCATAGGTATTATAGGTGGAAGCCAAATGCTGAACGTATTTTTCTATTTTTGATGTATTAATGCTGATTTGATAATCGGCATCAATTGTAAGCGCTGACATAATTTCTTCTTTTCCGAACACCTCATCGGAGCCCTCAATATCATAGGTGATAACAGCCTTCAGATAGTTATCCATGGTGTTCGCTGCATTCAGAATGATTTCGGAAGAGGAGTAGGTGTTTGGTGTTACATAACAGGCAGAGGATAGTGTGAGGGAAGTAAGGGAGCTCTTAACCGCATCAAATATTTCCTGGCTGATTTGCTCTGCGATAGGAACATTTCCCATAACCTCCGGAACAATTGTATATCCATCTGTATTAATCTGGATAAATGCGTCTATTGGCTGATCTATGTAATCCTCATGGAAAATCCCAAGCTTGTCAATCATAGCCTGTAGCTTTGTTTCGTCATAGGACACGGAATAGCTAAGTGTATAAGTGCTATCTTCAAACAATGCCAAAGGCCATGTATAAGCATTCTGACTCTCCAAAATGGCTTCCTCTTCGCCCTGATTTACATATACATAATCAAATTTGGAGCCTTCGATTACATATAAGGTTTCTTTTCTATCCTTAACAAGTAAGGAATAACGACCGATTTGATTGGCAGTTTCCTTCTCTACATATTCAGGAGTCTTCATTCCGCATTCCACATTGCCTACCGTGGTGTTTGGCAGATAATGTGTTTGGAAGTAATACGAAATTCCAAAATATACAATAACCAAAAGAATAATTGTGATGTATAAAAGAATCATAATTGGTGAGAGGAAGATAGACCTTCTTCTGTTTCTATAACCGTAATACATAAAAACCTCCTTAATATCGAAGCAGTCTTGCTTTTTTCGACGGAATTCGCTAATTTTAGAGTGTAACTATATTTTAACTTAGTAAACGACTTTAAGCAAGAGAAAGTATGAAAATGACTCATCAATATACAATATGCCGGTTGTGCCCAAGAATGTGTAAAGTGAATAGAGAAAATGCCCAAAGGGGAATCTGCGGTGTAACCGGGGAACTAAAAATCGCCAGAGCAGCATTGCATTTCTGGGAGGAAACCTGTATTAGCGGAACACGTGGCTCGGGGGCGGTGTTTTTCAGCGGTTGTTCGCTTCACTGCGTATTTTGCCAGAATGAGAATATTGCCAATGGAAGTGCGGGAAAAATGATAGAAAAAGAGCGCTTAGTGGAGATTTTTCTGGAATTACAGGAGCAGGGCGCGAATAATATCAATCTTGTGACCCCGGGGCAGTATATTCCTCATATTGTGTGGGGTGTGGAGCAGGCGAGAAATCAGGGACTTCGGATTCCGATTGTTTATAATACAAGCAGCTATGAAAAGGTGGATTCCTTAAAGCAATTAGAGGGAATAGTGGATATCTATCTTCCGGATTTTAAATACTGGAGTACGGAGCTTGCTTCCAAATATTCCCATGCACCGGATTATCCCGAGGTTGCCAGGGCTGCGATTGCTGAGATGGTAAGGCAGCAACCGGTGCCAGAGTTTTTTGACGAGCAGGATGAGGGAATTGATATTATGGCAAAGGGCGTGATAGTGCGCCAGCTCCTTCTTCCGGGACAGCTAAAGGATGCAAAACAGATTGTAAAATACTTGTATGAAACCTATGGCAACCGGATATATTTAAGTCTTATGAGCCAGTTTACTCCTTTGCCTCATGTAAAGGACTACCCTGAGTTAAATCGCAGGGTAGGAAAAGGCACTTATGAGCGTTATGTAGATTATGCCATTGGGCTTGGAGTAGAGAATGGTTTTATTCAGGAAGGGGATGCTGCAGAGGAGAGCTTTATCCCTGAATTTGATGGACACGGCGTCTAAAATATAGTAAAATAGTGTTATAGGAAAAGGTCGGGGGACACTATATGGAAAAAGTATATCCGGGATGCATTTTAATTGAATGTCCAAGTACAATTTTTCAATTGTATGTTAAAAATGAAGATGAGTTATCCAAGATTCAGATTTTCATGAGAAATATTCAGTCGTTACGCGGGATGGAGCTCAAAGATATCTATAACTGGTGTATCAGACAGGGAATTGCCTTCGATACGAGGTTTAATTTTCGAAAAGGGCTAACACCGGGTAAAACGTTGTGTGCATTTTTGAAATATTTTAGATTGAAACTGAAATATAAGCGGCATTTGCTGCCGGTATAGATAGAAGAAAGGTTTACAAGGTTACCACTTTTGTGGTAACCTTTTTATACAACTTGAACTTGTAAATACAAGTTGAAAAGGAGAAGAATATGAGATATCCGGAATTTTTAAAAGACAATGGGACAATCGGTTTTGTGGCACCATCCTTTGGTTGTGCAACAGAGCCATATATGAGCGCTTTTAATAACGCACTTCGCAAATGGAAGGAGATGGGCTACAACACTCACCTTGGTCCAAATTGTTACGCAGACAAAGGAATTGGTATTAGCAATGCTCCAAAGCTATGTGCGGAGGAATTGAATGAATGGTATTGTTCCAGTGAGAATGATGCAATTATCTCCTGCGGGGGAGGAGAGCTGATGTGTGAGGTGGTTCCACACATGGATTTCGAGCGCATGAAGAACGCAAAGCCAAAGTGGTATATGGGCTTTTCTGATAACACGAACTTTACATTTTTATCTGCGACACTGATGGACACCGCGGCAATTTATGGACCATGCGCGTCCGCCTTTGGTATGGAGCCGTGGCATAGCTCCATCACAGATGCCTGGGACATTTTCTGTGGGAAAACGGACACCATAAAGGGCTATGATTTATGGGAAAAAGAGTGGTTAAAGAGTGAGGAGCAGCCGCTTTTGCCATACAATGTTACGGAACCTGTGATGATTAAGCGTTTTCCGGATGAAGATGTGGTATTGGAAGGCCGCTTAATTGGCGGCTGTATGGATATTCTGCAGATGTATCCGGGTACTCCATATGACAAGGTAAAAGAATTCAATGAAAAATACAAAGAAGATGGTATCATCTGGTTCCTGGAATCCTGCGATTTGAATATTATGTCGATTCGCCGTGCACTGTGGCAGTATAAGGAAGCGGGCTGGTTTGAGCATTTGAAGGGATTTTTGATTGGACGTCCTCTTTGCATGGGACAGGAAATGTTTGGTATCGACCAATACCGCGCAGTGACGGATATGTTATCCGAGTACAAGGTGCCAATCATTATGGACCTTGACATCGGACATTTGTCACCAATGATGCCAATCATCTGCGGAAGTACGGCCAGGGTAACGGTAAAAGGCAATGAGGTAAGTATTCAGTACACATTTAGATAAAACTGTTATATGAAGTAATTTGAGTGAGAGATTATGGAGAAAAAATTAAAATACTATGATTTAATGGAAGATTTGCGCAACCAGATTTTAAATGGAAAAATCAAGCCGGGTGAGAAAATTCTTTCGGAAAATGAACTGGCTGCAGAATACAATATTAGCCGTCAGACCGTGCGTAAGGCATTACAGATATTGCAGGATGAGGGATATCTCTATGCAGAACATGGACGAGGGACCTTCTGTTCTGAAATGATGCGGCATGCCAAGAATTCCAAGAATATTGCGGTCATTACCACCTATCTCTCGGACTACATTTTCCCAAGAGTTATCGAGGGGATTGACCGCGTGCTTACAGAACACGGCTACAGTATCCTGTTAAAAAATACAAGAAATTCCAGAAGCATTGAAGCCAGATGCCTGGAAGAGCTTCTGCAAAAGGATATTGATGGTGTCATCATTGAACCAAGCAAAAGCCAGATATTCTGCAAGCATGTGAACTTGTATGAGCTTTTGGACCAGTACGAGATTCCGTATGTCTTTATTCAGGGAAAATATGCGCAGTTAAAAAACAAGCCACATATTCTGATGGACGATTGCAAAGGAGGATATCTGTTGACCCGGTATCTTATTTCCTTGGGACACCGGGATATTGTCGGTGTTTTTAAAGCGGATGATATCCAGGGACAGCAGCGTCACAAGGGTTATGTGCGTGCGTTGCAGGAAGCGGGAATCAACTACGACCCGGACAAGGTTATCTGGTTCCATACCGAGGATAGAAAAAGTCATCCTTATGAGCTGATGCGTCAGATGGCAGTAAACCGCGACGAAGTACCATTTACGGCAGTGGTTGCCTATAACGACCAGACCGCGGTAAACATCCTGCAGGCTTTGGAAGAAGAAGGCCTGTCCTGCCCGGAGGATATTTCCATCACAGGATATGACAATTCTTACCTTGCATCAAGCTGTAAGGTGCCTCTTACCACAATTGCCCACCCACAGCAGAAGCTGGGGGAGATGGCAGCAGAGCTATTATTACAGTTGATTCAAAATAGCAACATTGAAAAAGAAAAAACGAATATTATGATTGAACCGGAGCTTGTGGTTAGGAGTTCTTGTGAAAAAACAACTTGTTAGAACGAGTGTACAAGTAATATCCTAATATTAGAAGAATAAAGGGAGGGATTTGCTATGTCGAATGCAAAACAACTTATTGAAAGCGGTAAAGCCGTACTTGGTATTGAGTTTGGTTCTACCCGTATCAAAGCAGTTCTTATTGACGAAAATCATATGCCAATCGCAACAGGTGCTCATGATTGGGAGAACCAGTTATTAGATGGCAAAATCTGGAGCTACAGCCTGGATATGATTT
>CAYMYV010000047.1:0-11495 GCA_964394775.1 uncultured Lachnobacterium sp.
TAAAATCATAAGGTGTTGTCTGATATACATAATAATTCAAATAATTATAATACATCAAATTACCATGCGAACGCCACTGTAGCAGTGGTTTTTGCGTATCATCATCATTTGGATAATAATTAACAGGCATCTCAATTGGCAGGTTCTTACTCTTATCTCTTACATATTCATTATGAAGCGTGAATCTGTCATACTCCGGATGTCCCATTACATAAATCTGTTTTCCGTCATCTGAGATAACAAGGAATACGCCGGCCTCATCCGATTCCGCAAGAATCTTTAGATCACTGTGTTTTTCAATATCCTCTCTTCTCACCTCTGTATGTCTGGAATGCGGTGCATAGAAAATATCATCAAATCCACGAACAAGCGGCACTCTTCTATTCATAACCTTATGAGGGAAGATTCCAAACATCTTCTTATCCAATGGGTATTTTCTAATTCCGTAATGATAATATAATGCAGCCTGCGCACCCCAGCACAAATGCAGGGTTGAGGTTACATGGCTTTTACTCCACTCCATAATCTGACAGATTTCATCCCAATAGTCAACTTCTTCAAATTCCATCTGTTCCACCGGAGCACCTGTAATAATAAGTCCATCAAAATTGTGTGTTTTTACATCTTCAAAGGTTTGATAAAACTTGTTTAAGTGACTCTTAGATGTATGAGTAGACTCTCTTGTTGCTACCATAAGAAAGGTTACATCTACCTGAATTGGTGTATTCGATAGGGAACGTAGAATTTGAAGCTCTGTTTCCTCCTTCATCGGCATAAGATTTAAAATTGCGATGCTGATTGGTCGAATATCTTGTTGCATTGCACGTTTTTCATCCATAACAAATATATTTTCCTGTTCTAAAATTTCTTTTGCTGGTAAATCACTTTGAATCTTTATCGGCATTTTTTCGTTTCCTTTTTTAATTATTTTCCAAACATGTCTACAAAGGTGTCCTCAGATATGATTGGAATTCCTAAGTCTTTTGCTTTCTTGTTTTTTGAGGATGCGGATTCCACATCATTGTTTACGAGATAATTGGTTTTTCCTGACACAGAGCCTGCAACCTTGCCTCCCTGTGCTTCTACATAAGCCTTAAATTCATCTCTGTTCTTAAACTGATGTACATCACCGGTTATCACAAAGGTGAGCCCCTTGCAGCTGCCATTCTCCGTATTTGCTTTCTCTACCTTCTGAATCTCAACTTCCTCTAAAAGATGCTCAAGCGCCATACGGTTTGTCTCGTTCTCATACCATTGTAATATAGAATTCGATTTTTCGCCACCTATTCCGTCAATATCTTCAAATCCGGTTCCTTCCTTCATTCTTTCCAGAAAGCCTTCAAATCCTACACTACCTACAATTTTCTTTGCAGCGTCTGTTCCTATCATAGGAATACAAATGGAAAAAATAAAGTTTACCGGATGAACACTTCGACTTTTTTCAATTGCTTTACCCATGTTTTCGCAGGATTTCTCACCAAAGCCCTCTAACTGACTAATTGTGGCGAAATGCTGTGATAATTTATATATATCTGCAAATTCTCGGATAAAGCCTTCGTTAATAAAGCGCAGCATCGTTTGAACAGATAATCCATCGATATCCATACCATTCTTACTTACAAAACGACTAAATTTCTTCACATTCTTTGCTGTACAATCCGGGTTCGTACAGTGAAGTGTACGGGTTCCACTGGCACTCGTATGAATACTTGTTTTGGCATGGCATACCGGGCAATGGGATGGAATCTCCACCTCTCCTACTGCATCCTTTACCGCAATACATTTTGGAATAATTTTGTTCGCTTTAATCACCTGTAAGGTGCATTCCCGTCCTATTCCCAAGCGTTCGATTTCACTGAGGTTACAAAGCGAAGCTCTTGATACCGTTGTTCCTTCAATCTGTACCGGTTCAAAAACAGCCACCGGTGATATGGTAGATACTGCACAAGACCATTCAATAAACCTAAGCTTGCTTTCAACTGCCTCATCCTGCCATTTAAAAGCATATCCTGCTCTTGCGGCATGGTGACCTGTAACACTGCCTGTAGAAGCATACTCGGTATCATCATAACAGATTACAAGTCCATCTACCGGAAGGTCCATTTTCCCGGTTTCTACGCGTTTGGTCCATTCATCAATCTTTGCAGAGATTGTTGTGGCATCACATTTTTCCCTGTCTACTACCGTAAAATGCATTTTCTCCAGAAAATTCATTCTTTCTCCCCATGATACCAGAGGCTCATCCATATGAACCAGTGTAAATGCATGGAAGTGAACTTTTCGATTTTTTACTTCTTCGACATCGTCCAAATTCAATGTACCAGAAGCCAAATTACGAGGGTTTGCATATTTCTCATCCTCATCCTCAATCATATCATTGATTGTAGCAAAATCTGTGTAGGATATAACAGCCTCCCCACGTACAACCAGATGTCCTGTATATGGAATTTCTAGCGGAAAGCCCTTGATAGAATTCTTAAGATGTGTAATATTCTTACCTAATGTTCCGCTTCCTCTTGTCAATATTTTCGTAAGTCGGCCATCATCATAGGTCAAAACCAATGTGAGTCCATCTAATTTCCATGAAAGCCAAATCGGATAGTCTTCTGCCCATTTTTCCAAATCTTCTACCCTTTTGGTCTTTGCTAGAGAAAGCGCCGGATATTCATGCAGTTCCTTCTGCCCGCTAGTACTTTCATATCCTGTATTATGTGTTGGACTATTTGGAAGAATATATCCTGTCTCTGCTTCAAGGTTGGAAAGTTCATCAAACATGGCATCCCACTCAAAGTTAGACATTATCTCATCCTGCCCATTATAGTAAGCTGCAGAGGCTTTATTTAATTGTTCTACCAGCACCTCAATACGTGCCAATTTATTGTTATCTGCCATTCTATTCTCCAATTCGACGAAATCTTCTATTCGTACACACTTCTTATTTTCTTGAAGGCTTCATTACAGGCCCATTAGAAGAATTCTTAATTAATTTACATAATCTATCATATTCTTCCTTGGTTACTTCTCGATACTCGCCCGGCTTTAAATCACCAAGCTTAATATTCATAATGCGAACACGCTCCAATTTCTCTACCCGATATCCGAAATACTCGCACATTCTTCGAATCTGTCGATTTAAGCCTTGTGTCAAAACAATTCGGATTTTACGATTTCCAATTTTCTCAACCTTGCATTTACGTGTAGTTGTATCTAATTCTACAAGAGGAACACCTCCTGCCATACCGCGAACGAAGCTGTCTGATATCGGTTTATTTAATGTTACAATATATTCTTTTTCATGCATATTTCCGGAACGCATGATTTTATTTACAATCTCGCCATTATTTGTAAGAAGTAATAATCCTTCGGAGTCTTTATCTAAGCGCCCAATTGGATATACACGCTTTGGATAGTTCAGAAAATCTATTACATTATTTTTTTCCATTTTCTCAGCAGTACATACAATTCCTACCGGTTTATTTAAAACAAGAAGAATCATCTCCTCTTCTTTATGAACCGGTCTGCCATTGACATAGACCGTATCTTCCGGCATGACCTTATCTCCAGCTACTGCAACACGATTATTAATCGTAATTTCTTTATTTTCTATTTTGCGGTCTGCTTCTCGCCTTGAACATACGCCCGCTTCACTCAGAAATTTATTAATTCTTACTCCGTTATTATCCATAGCTTGTCCTTTTAACCCAATAACGGAGACTCACCAAAGTCTCCGTCATATGATACTATTCTGTTACTGCTTCTAACAAACTTGTTTTGATATATCCGATTTGATCATCATACTCAACCTTGGTCCAATCCCCTTCTACGCCAAGCTTGACAAGAATGGTTCCTTTGTCAACCTGACCAAGCTTTGTACTACCGGCATTTGCCTCACTTCTAACATTTGTATTATTTGACTTGACCTTCACCTTTTGAACAACCGGTTCAACTGACTCTGGCTCCTGCGTCTCGCTGTTTTCTGTGGATTCACTGTTTTGTGTGTTTTCAGTTGTCTGAGTGGAGGAATCTACCGCTTCTGATGAAGATAATTCTGTATCTGATTCTGTCTCCGTCTCTTCTGTCACATCTGTAGACTCTTCCTCGGTTTCGTCATCATGAAAATAATACACATTATCTTCCCACTCCTGTCTAATCGCAGGAATTATACGTTTTGTTAAAACATAAACCTCTTCATTTTCTTTAATCAATTGATTAAATGCAGTCTCTACATTGTTGTACAATTCCAGATAATCATCCTGTGTTGTGTATTTACGAAGGGCTGTAAATACATCTCTGTTAATCGCAAGCTCTGAATACTGCATATTAAAATCGGAATACAAATTGTTGATATACAACTCACCAGCTTCATTCGTCTGCACATAAAACAGAACCATGCTAGGTGCTACCACATCCAAATCCACAAACTTAATATTAAAGCATGCGGATACAATGAACGAGTCCTTAGAAAGTCCATGCTTCGTATAGCAAACAACATCCTGATACTCTTCATAATAATTACTCAATGTGGTAATGTAGCTTTTTTCCATATCCGTAATTGGCGTTGCAATCTCACTCAACGCATCGAAATCTGCATTTACATATGCTTCAAAATAAGTATTAATTAACTCATTCAATTCTTCATATGCATTAATCCCAAATTCCTTGTCCGGTACATAATCTTCTCCCGAAACCTGCTGACTATTCATCTTTGCAATGCGATTTGCCACAAATTCTTCACCGGTAAAAAAATACAATACAAGTACCGATACGACAAACAATCCACAAACACATATATACCGCTTATATTTTCCCAAATGCGACAAGACCTCTTTCGCCTTCTCCAAAATATTATTCATATATCCTCCATTATGTAAAACGCCTAATGCACCCGGCGGGAATCGAACCCGCATCTCAGGAGTCGGAGTCCTACGTTCTATCCATTAAACTACGGCTGCGTTAACCCACAACATTCTATCAAAGAGGCTTGTAAAAGTCAATATTCTCCACCATTTATAACGTCTAAAATCTCCCCTAAGGCTTTCATCTTAATCTGTCCTGGCGCACTTGCATTTTTTCCAGCTCCGAAGGTAACACAAGACCCGAATATTTCTCCTGAAATACGGGAAATGCATCCCAATTTGCCCATGGACATGGTAATTAGTGGCTGATTTGGATATCTTTTATGAAAATGATTTGTTTCCTCTAACAATCTAAGTACATCCTCTGTATCATTCGGCATAACTGCCAATTTGACAACATCCGCATGGCTGTGCTTCATCTGCTCTAATAGCATAAACAACACCTCTCCGGATGGAGTCTCATGAAAATCATGATGTGAGGTTACAACTTTTGCTCCCATTCTCTGTAAGGTATGAATCTCCTTATCAATATTATCCGATTGGAAATACTCCACATCAATGAAATCTACAATTCCTGATTCCGCTGCAACCTGATGTAAATCATATATTTTTTCATAGCTCAATGAACACAGGCCGCCCTGTTCCTTTGAACGGAAGGTAAACAGAAAAATGGTATTTTCTACAATTGGTTTTGCTTCTGCAAGAACATCTCTAACTGCATTTAAACTGTTTACTCCGGAGTAAGCATCGACACGCCACTCAATCATATCGACTTTTTCTTCCGCCAGTCGTTTGATTTCAGCAATAATCTCCTCTTTTTCTGTATCCATTACCGGTACACAGATTAGTGGCTTTCCCGCTCCAAATACTTTTCCTTTTATTTCTAACAGCTTCTTCATGTGCTTACTCCTTGATATATACTGCCGGAACAATTGCAGTGCAATTTTTCGGAAACTACTATGTAGTCTTAAGCTATTATACCAAATATATTGCAATTTGCGCAATGAAATAGCACGACAAAATTGACAAGTCGAAAAAAAAATATTAAGATAGTCGTTATATGATTGAAAATTAAGGAGTTTATTATGAGTTTTACATTTTTAAAACAATTACCAAGTCCAGAAGATATTAAAAGAGACTATCCTTTACCAAAAGAATTGGCTGAGCTCAAAGCCAATCGTGACAAAATGGTTTGTGATGTCATTGCAGGAAAAGATGACCGTTTTCTTTTGATTATTGGACCATGCTCTGCCGATAGAGAAGATTCTGTGTGTGATTATGTCAGTCGTCTCACGAAGATTCAAGAGGATGTCAAGGACCGTGTGATTATTATCCCACGTATCTATACCAACAAGCCTCGAACCACCGGCGAAGGCTATAAGGGAATTGCTTCTCAGCCAGACCCTGAGAAAGCACCTGATATGGTAGAAGGCTTAATTGCTATGAGAAAGATGCACATTCGTGCCATCGGAGAAAGCGGGCTTACCTGTGCTGATGAAATGCTTTATCCGGAAAACTGGGGATATGTCGAAGATTTACTTTCCTATGTTGCAATCGGAGCCCGTTCCGTTGAGGATCAGCAGCATCGTCTTACCGTTAGTGGTTTTGACGTAGCGTCCGGTATGAAAAATCCAACAAGTGGTGACTTCTCTGTTATGCTTAATTCTGTGTACGCCGCACAGCATTCTCACCATTTTGTTTATCGCGGATACGAAGTTGAAACCTCCGGTAATCCATATGCTCATGTTGTACTTCGCGGTGCTACAAGTAAGCACGGAAACAGTATCGCAAACTATCATTTTGAAGACTTAATGAGACTTGCAGAAATGTATGATAAGATGGATGTTATAAATCCAGCTGCAATCATTGATACCAACCATTCTAATTCCGGCAAGAAATACAAAGAGCAAATTCGTATTGCCAAGGAAATCCTTCATAGTCGCAGACACTCTTCTGAAATTAATAAGCTTGTAAAAGGGCTTATGATTGAAAGCTACATTGAAGAAGGCTGTCAGGCAATCGGTGAAGGAATTTATGGAAAATCAATTACTGACCCATGTCTTGGCTGGGAGGATTCTAAACGATTAATCTATGACATTGCAGAGCTCTGTTAGAATATGAAAACAACAGGCAGATGTGATGCAGACAAAAAAGGAGTCGAAAATATCAGGTTCTTTTGATATTTCCGACTCCTTTTTTTCTTTTAAAATATAACTCAATATTCTACACCAAGCTCAGACGAATTACCCACGGAACAAAGTGAACTCCTACCACGCATTCCATAATACAGCCTGATAAAAATAATAAGAGCACAAAAAGATATGTAGTAATTATCTGTACAAGGCTGTCCTTTGAACGATAGCTCCCTACAGAATGTTCTCGGGATAGTATCGCAATTATTCCCATATAGAATAAGCCATGCGGAAGGAAGGACGCAAAAGCAATAATTACTCCCACAAAGGATAGCACTAATGTACAACTCATAACAAAGAATCCAAAGCAAAAAGAAAATATGCTCATAAGAAATATCGGCAGCTTATTTCGAAGTGGCGTAAATCCAATAATTGCTAAGCCTATTATCAGCTTTCCTCTTTCGTATAGCATATTCCAAATAACATCCTTAAATGCCACATTGGAATAGGCATACTCTTTAAAAACATCTATTGTCAACCACTGATTATCCCCTTGCAATCCACCAACACATATATCTGCAGCTATAAGCCCGGATATAAATAATATTGCAAGCATCAAAAACAATCTTCTCATATTATCCAAAGAGTCCTTTCCTCATACTCTTTTTATAATATGTCCTATTATTTAATTTTATTACTATATGCCATTATTGCGGCTACCGTTTTTCCATCCTGAATCACGCCCCGGTATACCATATCACACAAGGTTTCCAGCTCAAATGCTTCAATTTTAATATCCTCAGCATCATCAAAATGCTGTTTTCCCGGAACCAAATCCTCTGCAAGATAAACATCTACCATCTCATTACAAAATGCGACAGTGGTTCTAAGAGATAGCAATTTACTAATCTTATTGCTCTTATATCCTGTTTCCTCCTCCAGCTCTCTGGCCGCACATATAGCAGTATCTTCATCTAAACTATCTCTACATCCGGCCGGAACCTCCAATGTTTCTCGTTCCAGCGCATTACGATACTGACGAACCATAAGTATTCTTCCATCCGGCAAAACCGGAAGAACACAGGCCGCACCCATTCTATGCGCAACGTAATCCCACTCTTCAATTTTTCCATTCCCCACATCCATAGTGTCCTTATAGATATCAAGAATGGAGCCCTTATAAACCAGTTCTCTATGAATACGTCTAATTTTCTCAGCCATATCCTTTCCTCCCCTTGTTCCTATATATGATACCTTTATAGTAACACATTATGTCGAAATGGAACAACAAAAAATTATATAACATCTGTCTCATTGTTAGAGGAAACTGTAAGTAAAATTGCATTAAGTTCGGCACCTAAAATCAAAATCTGTGCCGTCATGTAGAGCCACATCAACAGTACAATCACAGCTCCGAGTGTCCCATAAATAATCGTATAATTTGCAAAATTCTCTACATAAAACGAAAAACCAATGCTGACCACCATCCATGCAACTAATGCAGCAATAATTCCCGGCATAATTGCTTTTATCGGCTGTCTTTTATCCAAAGACGCCGCATATAACATAGCTAAGGCCACAATCATAAGCAAAGCAATCGGTAGAAATCGCAAATATTGCCAAATACTAAGCAAATATTCTGATATATGCAGAGTGTTTTCAGGAAGCAGATTTACGATATGGCTTAGAGCCTGTTTACCAATAATTAAAAATACCAGCATCAAAATTAAAACAAGTAAAAATACAACCGTATATATCAACTGACGAATCGTATATTTAATGGGATCCTTTGGCTTATCCAAATGATACGCCAATCGCACATCATCCATCAATCCCTTTACCGCTCTCTTCGGGAACCATATCGAAAATACTAATGAAAACCATAATAACACATGGCTGGATGTATGAGACACATAGTCCAGATACGTTTCCAAAAGTTCCACAATAGCGTTTGGCAAAAAACGTTGCAGGGTTTGCGTAATTACAGCTACATTTAAATCCAAAAGTCCCAAAAGGTTACTCAAGAAAATAAGCAGGGGAAATATTGCAAATAGCATATAATACGCAAGTGCAGCTGCATTCTTCCCTACCTCATGCTCATAAAAGTTTGTAACAAGTAGCCGAATCGCCTGCTTAAACACCGGCTTTTTCACTTTCAATTGTTTGCTTTTCTGATTGTTTGCTTTCAACTGAATCACCTCGTCCGGAAGAAGTCCTTCTGATATCTTCCTTAAGTAATCTATACAATGTCGCAGCAATTGGTACTCCAAGCAGCATTCCCGGAATTCCCATTACGCCGCCGCCAATTGTGACTGCCACAAGTACCCAGATAGCCGGCAATCCCATGGATGAACCAACCACACGTGGATATATAAGATTTCCTTCTAATTGCTGCAATACCACAATATAAATCAGGAAAATCACTGCCTGTATAGGAGATACTGTTAAAATCATAAACGCTCCTACACCTGCTCCAATGTAAGCTCCTGCTACAGGTATGAGTGCCGTAAGTGCAACTAACGCACCTATCATCGTTGCATATGGAAGTCTTAATATAAGCATGCCTATCGTACATAATGCACCCAAAATCACTGCTTCTGTACATTGTCCTACTATGTACTTATGAAAGCTATCATTTAAAACGGATAAAACATATGTGGTCTTATCATAATATTTTTCTTTCATATAGCGTTTCATCAATTTACTTACCTGGCGACCCAAATTTTCTTTTCCGGTAAGCAAATAAATAGAAAAAATGAGTGCTAAAACAAATGTAACTATACCAGAGAAGATCGATGAAACCACACTTAAGACAGCACCCATTACATTTCCTATTCCGGATGATAATGAAGTGATTAGCTGCTTTGCTTTTGCTTCAAGATCGATAGCTTCCAGCATGGAAGCAAAATCGGCTGTAAGCACATTTAATTCTTCCAGCCTTGAAGCTAATTTTGTTATTGCATCTGTCATCTTTACTAAGAGCAATTGAATACATGCCACAAATTCAGGAACCACAAGACCTATCACAAGCGCAACTATTGCAAAAAGTGTTATAAATGCACCTAACATACAAAGCGGTCTTTTCAATTTATTCACAATTTTGTTTTGATTTTTCGTAAAGAAATGTTTTTCGTAAAAGCTCATTAATATATTAACTGCATATGCCATTATACCACCTATGATAAGTGGTAAAGCTGCATTTACCGCCAGATTAAAGAAGCCTTCCGCATACACCCAATATCGTATACATAAATATACGAGAACTATACTACACCCTAATTTTAAACAAGATTTCCACTTAATTTCCATTTGTTTTATCCTACGTACTTGTAGCCCTTTCCTATTTTCTACTAATGTTGATTTTTCAACATACTAGTATTATAATAATTTGAAATATATTACTCAATTACCAAACCTTTATCCAATGGTGAATATTCAACAAAAAGCATAGAAATGGGGTTTATAAGTGGACAGAAGAATTACAAAAACTAAAACTGCAATCAAGTCAGCCTATACCGAATTACTGAAAGAAAAGAAAACATCTAAAATAACTATTACGGAAATCGCCCGAAGAGCAAATATTGACCGAAAAACCTTCTATTTACATTACAATTCTACAGATGATATTGTTCATGAAATCATAGAAGATAATTTATCAGATTTTACACTCATGCTAAATAAGAATCCATTTTCTATGCATCCGATTGATGCCACATTGATTTTGCAATGCTTAAATACTTGTATTATGAAAAACATTGATTTTTACGAATGCATTTCTAAGCTTCCTGACTTTGAACACTTTGAAAATAAAACAAAAGAGTTTTTTATTAATAAAATGATACATTCTCTTTCTGAATCTACTAACCTTTCTTCAATAGAAATCAAAGTATATAGCAGATTCTTTATGTCTGGTATTATTGATATCTATGGTGAGTGGTTTCGAAACGATACATCCATTTCATTGGATGAATTAGGAGAACTATCAGGTAAAGCAATTTACAACGGAATACAAGTTTTGAAATAATACATCAAACAGTTCGAATTAATATGGAGATAATAAAAAGCTGAAAATCCATTGTTTACTATAAAACAAGGATTTTCAGCTAATTTTGTTTAATACCTAAACTTATTTTGCGTAATCGATAACTCGTGACTCACGAATTACATTTACCTTAATCTGACCCGGATATTCTAATTCAGCTTCAATCTGTTTAGAAATATCGCGTGCCATAAGTACCATATCAGCATCGCTGATTTGCTCAGGAACTACCATAATACGAATCTCTCTACCTGCCTGAATAGCAAAAGATTTCTCTACTCCCTTATAACCATTTGTAATATTTTCTAACTGCTGTAAACGGTTAGAATATGTTTCCAAGGTCTCTCTTCTTGCGCCCGGTCTAGCTGCACTGATTGTATCAGCAGCCTGTACTAAGCATGCAATTAAAGAGGTTGGTTCTACATCACCATGATGTGATTCTACTGCATTAATCACAAGTGATGATTC
>CAYMYV010000048.1:0-11346 GCA_964394775.1 uncultured Lachnobacterium sp.
TGGTATGAAGAACGTGGATTTGTGCCAAATGTTACATTCCCATGTGCTACAATTCATGATTCAGAAAGCGGAAAGATTGCTATTTATTATGGTTGTGCTGACAGTTACGTTGGTTTAGCATTTACAACATTAGATGAGGTTGTTGGATATATCAAAGAGCATAGCGTAACGAGTGAAACAGATCGTGAAATTGGTAAACGATAGCATCTGAAGGATAATACATGTAGAAAGGAGCTGCTACGTTTTGGTGGCTCCTTTTTATAATTGCCTTATTATAGGCAAGCATACATAAACTTATAAAATATATGTGAGGGAAGCATGGGCATTATATTTAACGAAGAAAGCAAAATATTTAAGCTTGATACCAAAAATACAAGCTATATTATGGGTGTGGAAGATGAATTTGGATATCTTTTACATTACTATTATGGAAAAAAATTAGACGGCTGTGACGTGGCATACTTAAGCAGAACCACAGAGCCACCATTTACGCCAGATAAAAATGGCAGAGACAAATTAAGCTTTTTAGATTGTGCTCCAATGGAATATCCAACAGGAGGCATTGGAGATTTCCGTCAGCATTGCCTGGAGATTCGTACAGAAGGCGGACACAACGCGGTTGAAGCAGGATACCGCTCGCATGAGATTTACAAAGGCAAACAGAAGCTGGAGGGTCTTCCTGCAACCTTTGGAACAGAGGAAGAATGTACCGGTCTTATCGTTGTTTTGGCGGATGATATTTTAGGATTGAAAATTGAACTGCAATATGCAGTTTTTGAAAATATAGATGTAATTACACGTAGTGTAAGAATTAGCAACACAGGAGAAAAAGAAGAGGTAATTTATTTAACCAAGGTATTGTCTGCCTGTGTTGATATGGATAACAAGGATTTTTCTATGATGTCGCTTCATGGCTCATGGGGAAGAGAGCGTGGAATCCAGTCTCGTAAGATTGGATATGGAAGACAGGGGGTATTCTCAGAAAGAGGAGAAACCAGTCACCAGAACCATCCGTTTATTGCCCTTACGACACCGGAGGTAACACAGACGACAGGAGAAGTATATGGACTTCATTTTGTGTATTCCGGAAACTTTGAGGCACAGGTTGAAGTAGACCAGTTTAATTGCGTGCGTGCAGTCATGGGTATCAATCCATATAACTTCTGCTGGAAGCTTGAAAAGGGAGCATCCTTCCAGGCTCCGGAGGTAGCTATGGTATACTCAGGCGAAGGTCTTGGTCAAATGACAAGAACCTATCATGACCTGTATCGTAATCATTTGATTCGTGGTTATTATCGTGATAAGAAGCGTCCAATTTTGATTAATAACTGGGAAGCCACTTATTTTGAGTTTAATACACAGAAGCTGCTTGCGATTGCAAAAAATGCCGCAGAGTGCGGAATTGAGATGCTGGTTATGGACGATGGCTGGTTTGGAAACCGTTATGATGACAACCGCGCACTGGGCGACTGGCAGGTAAATGAAGAGAAGCTCTCCGGTGGTCTGAGGTTCTTGGTAGACGAAGTAAACAAGCTGGGACTAAAGTTCGGTATTTGGTTTGAGCCAGAGATGATTTCACCAGACTCTGACCTGTATCGTGCGCATCCGGACTGGGCAATTCAGGTGCCGGGAAGAACTGCCGGACTTTGCAGAAATCAGTATGTATTGGATATCACAAGACCGGAAGTATTAGAGCATGTGTGGAAGAGTGTGTCCGATATTTTACATAGTGCGAATATTGAGTACGTAAAATGGGATATGAACCGCCAGCTTGCTGATTTGGGAAGCTATTGCTTAGATGCAGACAGACAGGGTGAATTATATCATCGTTATGTTTTGGCAGTGTATGAATTACAGGAAAGATTACTGAATGAATTCCCTACATTGCTCTTAGAGAACTGCTCAGGCGGTGGTGCAAGATTTGACCCGGGTATGCTGTATTACTGTCCACAGATTTGGTGTTCCGATGACACAGATGCGATTGAGCGTTTGAAGATTCAGGAAGGTACTGCTTTGATTTATCCATTGACAGCAATGGGTGCGCATGTATCGGATTGTCCAAATCATACCGTCGGAAGAGTAACACCATTTGAAACCAGAGGTCATGTGGCATTGGCCGGAACCTTTGGATATGAATTAGATATTACCAGGATTCCACAAAAAGACCGCGATATGATTCCACGCCAGGTGGAGATGTATCATAAATACAATGATTTGGTTAGAACCGGAGATTACTATCGTATTGCTTCTTATAGCAGTAACCATGAATATGATTGCTGGGAAATCGTAGCAAAGGATGGCTCCGAGGCTCTTGTGACATTTGTTCAGGTACTCAACCGTCCAAACTTCCACAGCAGAAGGGTAGCGTTACAGGGACTTGACCTACATGCGCAGTATGAAGTAGAGGAGACAGGAAGCATCTACGCGGGTGACGCTTTGATGTATGCAGGTCTTCCAATCGAAAATCTGTGGGGCGATTTTAAGTCAAAACTAATTCACTTGATTCGTAAATAATTGAGAATGTGAATCGACATAACGGATATAGAACAACACAGATAGTGTCAAATTCTTTATAAAAAATGAGCTACAACGCAACAGGAGAGAATCATATGAATCACGAATTACAGAATATGAAATGGATTGAGGCAGATTGTGACAGGCTGCAATACATGGGAAGAATTGATGATGCAGATGTTAAAAATCCGATTTGGATATATCCATGTACCTATGTGCGTATGCGTTTTACCGGAAACGTGGTAAAGGCAGTCGTAACAAATGTAAGAAATTGCTGGACGAATTATATTGGCATTATCATTGATGGGGTAGAGCAGAAAATCAAGCTTGCCAATGAAGGTAAACAGGAGCTGTTACTTGGTGAGAGTCTTGGAGAAGGCGAGCATGAGGTAATGCTTTTTAAGAGAATGGATGCTTGTCATCATATTATTTTTCATGGCTTTATCGTAGAGGAAGCGGCACAGATTTTGGAGGTGTCACCGCTTCCGGAACGCAGAATAGAAGTATATGGTGATAGCGTTTCTGCCGGTGAGGTATCGGAAGCAGTAGATTATTGCGGACTTGCAGATCCACAGCATGATGGGGAGTATTCAAACAGCTATTATTCCTATTCTTGGTATACGGCAAGAAAGCTGAATGCACAGCTTCATGATATAGCACAGGGAGGTGCTGCGCTTTTGGATGGAACCGGATGGTTCCATGGACCGGATTTTCTGGGAATGGAATATATCTATGATAAGATGGAATATGTTCCGGAGATATCTGAAGTAAAGCAGTGGGATTTTTCGCGATATACACCACATGTGGTTGTTATTGCTATCGGCCAGAATGATGCAAATCCAGAGAATTACATGGATACCGATTATGATGGGGAAAAGGCATGTGCTTGGAGAATGCACTATAAAAAATGGGTACAGGACATTCGGACAAAATATCCTAATGCTGTGATTATTTTGGCTACAACAATCTTAAATCATAGCGACAAATGGGATATGGCGATTGATGATGTATGTAAGGATTTAAGTGACCCGAAGATTTATCATTTCCTATACAGCAACAATGGATGCGGAACACGTGGTCACATTCGTATACCGGAGGCAGAGAAAATGGCGGATGAATTGAGTGCATTTATCAATTCTCTTGGAGATGATGTCTGGAAGGAATAAATGTCCGGTAAAAGGATGGATAAAAAATAGATACGTCGATGCATGGATGTGTCTACAAGGAATGTATGAAAGGAAACTTATCCGATGAATAAGGAACATGGAATGATAAATGCCGGAGATTGGGCACGGCTCTTAGGCTGTATGAAGAAGGCTGCCGATGGCGAAACCATTACCGTTGGTTTCTTGGGCGGCTCCATCACGCAGGGCTCATTGTCCTCAACCCCGGAAACCTGTTATGCATATTTGGTATATCAGTGGTGGGTAAATACCTTTCCAAATGCAAATGTCCAATATATAAATGCAGGAATTGGAGGAACGACCTCACAGTTTGGCGTGGCAAGAGTAAGGGACGATTTGCTGAAAGATAAGCCGGATTTTATGATTGTAGAGTTTAGTGTCAATGATGATAATACGGCTCATTTTCAGGAAACCTACGAAGGACTTGTACGTACTGTTTTAAAATGTGATAACGACCCGGCGTTGATGCTGGTACATAATATCTGCTATGACACTGGCAATAGTGCAGAAGAGGTACATGCTCAGATTGGAAAGCATTATGATTTACCATGTGTCAGCATGAAGAGTACGATATATGCAGATGTCGTGCAGGGTGTGATTGCAAATCGAGAGATTACACCGGATGATTTACATCCAAATGATGCAGGGCATAAGCTGGTGGCAGAGGTGATTACACATTTTCTGGATAAGGTATATGCAAAAATGCGCACAGGTGAAGCCGCTTCTTGTATTGCAGAATCAGAAACCGGAAAAACCGCTTCTTGTAATACAGAATCAGAAACCGGAAAAAACGCTTCTTGTAATACAGAATCAGAAACTGGAAAAATCGCTTCTTGTAATACAGAATCAGAAACCGGAAAAACCGCTTCTGCAATTGTAACAGGAAATAGAGAGCTTCCAGCCCCGTTTACCGCCAATCAGTACGAAAACAGCATTCGTTATCAAAATTATAATAGTTTCCCAATCGTGGAGGGCTTTGAAGCAGATGATACACCACAGGAGCATATTACACAGATGTTTCGCAAGGGCTTTACCGCCTGGAAAAAGGGAGACAGGATTACCTTCCGGATTAGCGGAACCGGTATTGCAGTTCAGTACCGTAAATCAATCAACAAGCCTACTCCAATCGCTCAGGTTGTGATTGATGACCAAGAAGAGAATGCCGTAATCCTTGACGGAAACTTTGACGAGGACTGGGGCGATTGCTTATACATCGAGACTGTAGCAGAGCATGTAGAGGAAAAGCCACATAAGGTGGAGATTACAATTATTGAAGAACACGAGGATGACAAGGTGCCATTTTATCTGGTTTCTGTCATCGGCTCAAACTAGGAGGAATTATGTTTCAAAAGGATTTTGTCTGGGGATGTGCATCCAGTGCATATCAGATAGAGGGTGCATGGAATGAGGATGGAAGAGGACCAAGCATTTGGGATACCTTCTGTCATGAGGGTGGACATATATTAAATAATTTTACAGGTGATGTGGCTTGTGATTTTTACCATCGCTACAAAGAAGATATCGCCATCATGAAGGATATGGGCGTGCAGGCGTATCGTTTTTCCTTAAGCTGGTCGCGCATTCTGCCAAACGGAGTTGGCGAGGTGAATGAAAAAGGTGTTGAGTTCTATAACAATGTGATTGACGAACTGTTACGAAACGGAATTGAGCCATATATCACCATGTATCATTGGGATTTTCCACAGGCACTGCAGGACCGTGGTGGCTGGGTGAATGAAGAAAGTATGAAGTGGTTTGCAGAGTATGCAAGGGTGGTGTCAGAACGTTTCTCTGACAGAGTTAGATATTTTATTACTTTTAATGAGCCGCAGTGCTTTACCGGAATTGCACACTTACATACAGACCATGCACCTGGAGTTTTGTTAGAAACTAAGGATTTATTCCAGATGATTCATAACGTGCTTCGAGCGCATGGCAGTGCAGTCATTGCTTTGCGTGAGCATGCAAAGCAGCCAATTCAGGTTGGATACGCACCAACCTGTGGAATGGTGTATCCAAAGACTCCAACACCGGAGAATATTGAAGCATGTAGAAGATATTTGTTTACCTGTCCAACAGACATGAGCAACTGGACCTGGAATGTACCATGGTTTTCTGACCCGGTATTTTTAGGAAAATACCCGGAAGATGGGTTGAAGAAATATGCAGAATATCTTCCGGAGATTACCGAAGAGGATATGAAGCTCATTAGTCAGCCTTTGGATTTTATGGGAGAAAATATCTACAATGGAATCATGCTAGAGGCAGATGAGAATGGCGACCCGGTTTATGTGGACCGTTATCCGGGCTTCCCGGAAACCGGAAATGGATGGCCGGTGACACCGGAATGCTTACATTATGGCTTAAAGCTTTTGTACGACCGCTACCAAACACCAATTTACCTTACGGAAAATGGCATGTGCAACAAGGATGTGGTAAGTAGTGATGGCAAGGTTCATGACCCACAGAGAATCGATTTCTTAAACCGCTACATCCTGGCGATGAAAGCGGCAATCGATGAGGGCGCAGATGTAAGAGGCTACTTCCAGTGGACGCTTACCGACAATTTTGAGTGGAACTTCGGCTTTAGAGACCGTTTTGGACTAGTATACGTGGACTTTTGCACCCAGGAACGAATTCGCAAGGATTCCTCGTACTGGTACGCAGAGCTTATCAAAACCAATGGTGGAAATTTAGTTCCATCTAATTATAAAATATAAGAAGCTAAAGATGGATAAAACTTTTATTCCATATCAAACTAAATTGCAATTTAAAATTTTAAAATTTCCTATTGGAAATGAAACAAATTGTATTGAGTCCATTTTATAGGGGGGATTAGGAAATTTTCTTATGAAATTTCCTTATGAAATTTCATGAAATATCATATTGGGTATATGGAGAAAAATGTTCGTCTATACCCTCGATATTACATAAATTCTGGGTATTCAGATAGAAAATTATATATATACCCAAAGAATGCTTTCATCCTGTTAATTGACTAAAATACCTGGGTATAGCGAAGTGAAAAAAGTCTATATACCCAAAATGTCACGTCTGACAAATGAATTTACTAATTATGAGTTAAAATCTAAAATACCAGCCGTTTTCGGCTGGTATTTTCGTTCTGAGAAATATCATATTGGGTATATGGAGAAAAATGTTCGTCTATACCCTCCAAATTACATAAATTCTGGGTATTCAGACAGAAAATTATATATATACCCAAAGAATGCTTTCATCCTGTTAATTGACTAAAATACCTGGGTATAGCGAAGTGAAAAAAGTCTATATACCCAAAATGTCACGTCTGACAAATGAATTTACTAATTATGAGTTAAAATCTAAAATACCAGCCGTTTTCGGCTGGTATTTTCGTTCTGAGAAATATCAAATATGAGAGTAGATAAATTCAAGGTTTCCCTCAATATTCATATCGCCGTAGTCTGCGGTGATTACCAAATGATCTCCTTTTTTTACCGGTTGGCCGTCCATGGTGCCTTCACCAGACAGGATGCTGACATTTACAAAAGGCTCATTCCAGGTAAAGTGTGTAGCTCCGTTTAACTCCACGCGGCAAACCGTGTAGTATTTGCAGGTTACTAACTTGGTGATTGTTGCGTCGTCCTGTGTAGTGACCTCCGGTGCAACAGTGTTTGCCTCAAAAGGAATCGTTGTTACATCCAAGCTCTGCTTAATGTGAAGTGGACGTGGCTTTCCGTTTTCCAGGCGTCCATAGTCGTAAAAACGATAGGTTACGTCACTGGATTGCTGGGTTTCTAAGATGAGAGTACCACCCTTAATTGCGTGTACACAGCCCGGATTGATTTGGAAGAAGTCTCCCTTTTGGATTGGAACTTCACGAATGAGTTCGTCCCAACGATTTTCTTCAATCATCTGTTTCATTTCATCCTTAGTTTTGGCATGGTGACCAATAACAATGGTAGTGCCAGGGTCACAATCTAAGATATACCAGCACTCAGTTTTACCAAGTGAACCATTCTCAAATTCGTTAGCATATGTATCATCTGGGTGAACCTGAATACTAAGGTCATCCTTCGCATCAATTATCTTAATTAATAATGGATAGATATCGCCTGAAACATTTCCAAAAAGCGAAGGCTTATTTTTCCAGAGAGAAGCGAGAGTTTCATTTGCAAACTCAGGATTTTCAATGGAACAGTCACCGCCCGGATGTCCGCTGATAGCCCAGCATTCGCCGGTTTTATCACTTGGAATCGCATAGCTATAATTGGTTTGGAGTCGATTTCCACCCCAGATTTTTTCCTGAAAGACAGGTACTAATTTTAAAATAGTCTTACTCATGATAGGTTTCCTTTTCTAACGCATTGATTGCCAATTTGATGGCACCCATGATGCCTTGATTATCATTTAAGCCTGCGGCAACGATGTAATTCTCTAAGTCGGCAGTTCCCTTATTTTGGATATAGCCGCCAAGCTGATTTTCTACTTCCTTGCGGATAAGAGGAAAGAGCTGTGTCTGATGCATAACGCCACCACCCAAAACGATTCGTTCCGGAGAAAGCAGCATAATGTAGTCACATAACGCCTGTCCAATGTAGTAGGCTTCCAGCTCCCAGACCTCTGCTTGCAAAGCAAGAGAAATTGCTTTGTTTCCCCAGCGTGTTTCAATGGAAGGGCCGGATGCCAAGCCTTCAAAGCAATGATTGTGATATGGGCAGACACCATGAAGCATTGGGTCTGATGGATGAGGTGAAAGAAGAATATGTCCTCCCTCCGGATGCATCAAGCCATGATAAGGCTTATGGTCAATGATGACACCAACACCAATCCCTGTTCCAATCGTAATGTAGATACTATTGGCAACATCCTTGGTACATCCCCATGTGGCTTCGCCTAGCGCAGACGCATTCACGTCTGTATCAAAACCAATTGGAACCAGAAGTGCTTTTGCAAATTCCTGTACAATGGGGAAATTTTGCCAGTCAAGCTTCGGGGTAGAGGTAATGTGACCATAAGTAGAAGAGGATAGCTCTAAATCAATTGGTCCAAAACAGCCGATTCCCAAAGCGCAGATGCTTTTGTTTTTAAAATAAGCAATCATCTCCGGCATCGTTTCCTCAGGGGTACGGGTGGGAATGGAGATTTGCTCGATAATGCTTCCGTTTTCGTCACCGATGGCGCATACCATTTTGGTGCCACCGGCTTCTAAAGCTCCAAAGTATTTCATATTCTCCCTCTGCTCTATAGAGCTCTTGTAAAATAGAGTTTTTATATATGGCTTATTTGCGAGTGGCAAGATAAGCGTTAATTTGCTTTGCGTTCATAGACGAGATTGGCTGTGGCAGGGCATCAATCGAATAGAAGCCCAGCTGTTTGGCCTCACCATCTACACTGCTTAAGCTTCCGGTATAATCACGACTGACATATACGATGTCAATGCCACAGACTTCATTTCCGTCCGGATATACATGCTTTAATTCCTCGCCGGAAAAAACACCAAGCAGTGACATCTCATGAATCTGTAGACCGCATTCCTCAAATACTTCTCTGCGTGCGGCTTCTTCTACAGTCTCATCAATCTCGATTCTGCCACCGGGATAGCTCCAGGTGCCGTCGTCCTGACGCTGCTGCATCAGGATACGACCTTCGGAGTCTTCTACAATAATGCTGGCACCGGTCTGTACCACCACAGGAGTGCCATTTGGTGCAAAACGTTTGTGATTCATAGATGTTCCTTTCTTAACAGAGGCAAAAGAATTGCTTCACGTTCCTCTTAACCAAGATATTCTTCTGTAATGGCAGCTAAAATAGAATTATTCATAGCAGCAGCTTCTTCCATTGTAGCAGCATTGGAAGAGAGGTATACCTTAACCTTTGGTTCTGTTCCGGAAGGACGAACTAAGATTTTGGAGTGAGCGGATTGGAATTCTAATACATTGCTCTTTGGAAGCTTGTAGGATACACCTTCTCCGGTGAGATAGTCTACGACTTTTAGAACAGGCTCGCCGTTTAAGTCAGCAGGTCCATTCTTGCGGAGCTCTTCCATGATTTCATTCATTTTCTTCATACCATCCGCGCCCTCATAAGAGAAGCTTGCCAGATCATTGCGGTAGCAGCCGTGTTTCTCGTATAAAGCATCCATTGCTTCCGCGAGAGTCATGCCCTGCTTTTTATACCAGGCGGTCATTTCACAGCATAACATGCTTGCATTTACCGCATCCTTATCACGAACGTGTCCGCCGGATAAATATCCATAGCTTTCTTCAAAACCGAAAATGTACTTTTCCGGATGACCTTCCGCTTCCATTTCACCAATCTGTTCACCGATAAATTTGAAACCGGTAAGTACGCGGCGAAGCTCAATGCCATATTCAGCAGCGATAGCATCTGCCATATCTGTAGATACGATAGTAGTAATTGCAACAGGGTTTTCAGGCATTGTGTTCTGGGCAAGACGCTGACGACAGATGTAGTCGAAGAGCAGAATACCCATTTCGTTACCGGTAATCAGGCGATAGTCATCACCTTCCGGAACAGCAACGCCCATTCTGTCACAGTCCGGGTCAGTTCCAAGGAGAAGGTCAGGCTGACATTCGTGGCAAAGCGCTAAGCCTTTTTCCATAGCTTCACGAATTTCAGGGTTTGGATATGGACAGGTTGGGAAATTACCATCTGGTTTTTCCTGTTCCGGAACAACGGTGACATCTGTAATTCCAATGCGATTTAAAATCTTAGTTACACATTCAAGGCCGGAACCATTGAGCGGAGTATATACAACCTTCAAATCCAGTTTGTCATCTCCGGCTACGCTTTGTGCCTGAACAGCATCAAGAAAGCTCTCAATGCAGGTCTCTGGAATGGTACGAATCATGTCCTTTGTTCGGCCTTCTTCTTCGGTACAGATGGTGACACCATCAAACATGTCAACCTTTTCAATTTCTGAAAGTACAGCAGCTGCTACCTCTAAGGTAATCTGGCATCCGTCAGCGCCATACACCTTGTAGCCGTTGTATTTTGCAGGATTGTGGCTGGCAGTCACACAGATACCGGCACCGCAGCCTAAGTGACGAACTGCCCAGCTTAAAGCCGGTGTTGGCTCTAAACGTGGATAAAGCCATGCAACAATTCCATTTGCGGCCAAAACTCTTGCTGCCTCTGTTGCAAATAAATCACTCTTGATACGGCTGTCGTATGCAATCGCAACAGACTGTGGAAGAGTGGTAGCTTTTAAGTAATTACATAATCCCTGTGTAGCACGACGAATCACATAGATGTTCATGCGGTTGGTTCCCGCACCGATTACACCACGCAGTCCACCGGTACCAAATTCCAGGTTGCGGTAGAAACGATCATCTATAGCAGAAGCATCGGATGCAGGGTCCAGTGAAGCAAGCTCATCCTGCAAATCTGTATCCTCAATTGCACGTTCTTTCCAAAGCTTATAGAGTAAATTTGTATCCATATTTATCCTCCTGATTAAGTTAATTAACTAAATTGTATCAAAAAACGTATTTCAAATCAAGATATTGTTAAAATCTGGGCTTGAGGGCTTTTTACCTTATAGGATTTGGGGGTCAAAAGGTGCTTTCTAAAACTTAAATTGGCAAATTACACAAATACAGTTTATTTGCCGACACGTATTTCAAACATAAGTTTTTCTAAGTGC
>CAYMYV010000049.1:0-11312 GCA_964394775.1 uncultured Lachnobacterium sp.
CGCAGCGTATCAGTTCCATCATGAATCTGGACCATATCATGGTGTTGGAAGAGGGCCGTATGATTGGATACGGAACGCATGAGGAGCTGATGAATACCTGTCCGATGTATCAGGATATCTATCATACACAGATGGGAGAGTACACAGATGGCAAGTAGAGAAGCAATTCGAAAAAAGCCTAAGGATACCAAGGGAACTCTCCTTAGACTTCTGACCTATATGGCAGAGTACCGATGGATTATGATTGTAGTGCTGGTGCTGTGTATAATCAGCAACGTGTTAGCCCTGCTTGGACCAAGTCTGGCAGGCTCTGCGATTAACGAGGCGGCAGTAGGTGAGGGCAAGGTCAATTTTGAGCGTGTATTTTACTATGCGAAGGGGATGCTGATTGTTTATGTGGCGTCTTCGGTGATTACCATATCCATCAACGTCATGATGATGCATATCAGTCGCTATTTTGCGAAGAAAATGCGTAAGGATATATTTGAAAAGCTGATGAAGCTGCCGGTTGGCTTCTTTGATAGAAATCAGGCGGGGGATATTATCAGCAGGGTGTCCTATGACGTGGATGTCGTATCCACATGTCTGGCAACCGATATTGTATCCATTTTGACAAGTGTGGTAACCGTAGTTGGCTCCTTTGGAATGATGATGTATTTGTCCCCATGGCTTGCCATGATTTCGCTGGTCACCATTCCGGCAGCACTCATTTATACGACGAAGCTTCGTAAGATTACGCAGCCTCTTTTCTCAAAACGTTCTGCAAAATACGGAGAGCTGAATGGTTTTGTGGAGGAGATGTTTTCCGGACAGAAAAGCATTATGGCATATGCGTATGAGGAAAAGGTTGCAAAAAATTTTGATTGCGTTAACGAGGACGCATCCGAGGCATATTATCAGGCCGGTTATCACAGCATGAGTATGGGGCCGAGTGTTGGATTTATCAATAACATTGGGTTAGGTCTTACTGCTATGTTTGGTTCTGTGCTGTATATGCTGGATATGATTACCATTGGCGGGATATCTTCCTTTGTATTGTATTCCAGAAAATTTTCCGGGCCAATCAACGAGATTGCCAATATCATGAACGAGCTGTATTCTGCTTTGTCAGCAGCAGAGCGGGTATTTCATCTGTTGAACGAGCCGGAAGAGGTTTGTGATGTTATTGGTGCAAAGGAATTAGAGGACGTAAATGGTGATGTGGAGCTTTCGCATGTGGCATTTGGATACGAACCGGAAAAAACCATTATTCATGATTTGAGTCTAAAAGCAGATGCGGGAAAAATGATAGCGATTGTTGGTCCAACCGGCGCAGGTAAAACTACCATTATCAATTTACTGATGCGTTTTTATGACGTGGAGAAGGGCAGTATTATGGTAGATGGCGAAGAAATTCGCGGACTTACGAGAGAGAGTCTGCGTAAAGCCTATGCTATGGTGCTTCAGGACACCTGGGTGTTTAAAGGAACAATGTATGAAAATGTTGCATATGGCAAAAAAGATGCTACAATGGAAGAGGTAGTAGCAGCAGCAAAGGCTGCACATATCCATTCATTTATTATGCGATTACCGGATGGTTATGATACAGTGATTAGTGAGGACGGCGGCAACATTTCAAAAGGACAGAAGCAGCTTTTGACAATTGCCAGGGCAATGCTGTATAACGCGAAAATGTTAATTTTGGATGAAGCGACATCCAATGTTGATACTAGCACAGAACAAAAAATTCAAAAGGCGATGCGTGAACTGATGAAGGACAAAACCTGCTTTGTCATTGCTCACCGCTTATCTACCATTCAGAATGCAGATTTGATTCTTGTGGTAGATAAAGGCGATGTGGTGGAACAGGGAACTCACGAGGAGCTTATGGCGAGAAAGGGTTTTTATTATAAGCTGTACGCGGCGCAGTTTGAGTAAAGAATATAAGAGGGGATAGAATATGGAGAAAGAGATTAATGCGTTAACCGGATTATACTTTAACCATAATTTTTTCAAAGTAGCAGAGGGCTTTTTACAAACCGTCAATTCTACGGAGTATTGCGTAATGGCAATAGACGTGGAGCATTTTCGTCTGTTTAACAAGATTCACGGCCGAAATGATGGGGATAAGCTGTTAAAAATGATTGCGGATATATTGAGGCAATTTCAGGAGGCACATGGCGGTGTCGTTGGATATTTGGGCGGAGATAACTTTGGAATTTTGGCATATTACGATAAAGACGTATTAGGCCAGCTTCGTCATGATATTGAGGAAGCCATTCGGAAACAGAATCATACGGTGGGATACCGTCCTGCATTTGGTATTTACCGCATACAGGAAAAAGACTCCTCCGTGGCGTCTATGTATGACCATGCAACGGTTGCATTGTCCCACGTGATTGGAAATTATATCACACGTAGCTGTGAGTATTATCCGGATATGGATGGAAAGATAGAAGAGGAGATTCGTCTGCTTTCAGACATCCAAAAGGGAATGGAAAACGATGAATTTACGTTTTTTATTCAGCCGCAATGTGATATCAAGAAAACCAAAATCGTTGGCGGGGAATCCCTGGTGCGCTGGATAAAAGAGGACGGAAGTATGGTGCCTCCGGGAGCCTTTGTCCCGGTATTAGAGCAAAACGGATTTATCGCAGACTTAGACCAGGTGATTTGGGAAAAGGTTTGTCGTTGGTTAAGAAATTGTATCAATAAAGGATATCAACCGGTACCAATTTCCATCAATGTATCCAGAATTGACATCTTTTCCATGAATGTTCCTGAATATCTCATGAAGCTTATGAAAACCTATCAGCTGGATATTAAGCTTCTGAAGGTGGAAATCACAGAGAGTGCATATGCGGAGAGCGGTGATAAAATTATCCGAACGGTGAAGGAGCTTCAGGATTACGGTTTTGTAGTCATGATGGATGATTTTGGAAGCGGGTATTCTTCTTTGAATATGTTAAAGAGTGTGCCGGTTGACGTGCTGAAGATGGACATGCGTTTTCTGGAAATCAATGAAAATGAAGAGGAAAAAGGCGTTGGTATTTTAGAGTCGGTTGTGAATATGGCAAGACAGCTGAAGGTACCAATTGTAGTAGAGGGTGTGGAATTTAAGAAGCACGAGGTGTTGCTTCAGACAATGGGATGTCGCTATGCACAGGGCTATTATTACTATAAGCCAATGAATATTGCGGCGTTTGAAGAGCTGCTGGCAGACGAGCGGAACATCGACCATGGAGGTTTCTGGTATAGACAGAGTGAGTCCGTGCATCTGCGAGAGCTTATGGATGAAAATCTCTTCAATGATGCAGTTTTGAACAATATCCTTGGCGCAGTAGCCTTCTATGATATGTATGAAAATAACATTGAAATCACTCGTGTGAACGAACAGTATCTCCAGCTGGCAGGTGTTGCAAGACAGGAGAAGGAGGCGTTTCGTAAGCGCTTCTGGAATCATGTGCGAGATGATGACAGACAGCTGTTGTTTTCTATTTTTAATGAAGCGTATGAGGTACAGGCAGAGGGTGCATCGGGACTCATTCACTATGTGACCGACGATGGCAAAACAATATGGGTTCAGATTCGCGTATTTTTCTTAAGGGAAAAAGACGGACATAAAATATTCTGCGCGACGCTTACTGATATGACCGGATTGAAGGAACGAAAAAAGGACGAGGTAGAGGTTAGCGTAGAGCTTGATGAACTAACGGAAAAGCAGCAGGAACAGCTCGAGGAAACCTTTGGTGGTCTTCCGAGTGGGTATGGAATTGGAAAGCTGTCTTTAAATATAAATGGAGAGCCTACCGATTACGAGATTGTATACGCGAACAAGGAGTTAAGGCGCATCAGTGGTGGTGACGGATTCCGTTTGCGTTATATGATGAACAAGCTGTTTGCAGATAATAAGGAGGAGCTCTTAGGCAAGGCATATCGTGCAGGATATTTGGGTGAGACGGTAAGGCTTCATGTATATAGTCATCTGTCCGGACGCTATCTGGATTTGACTATGTACCAATATCAGTATGGTTATATCAGTTGTATGGTACAGGATGTTACCAACTCTCAGATATATGCGACCTCTATGAATAATATTATGTCCTCCTTCCGTGAGGTGTATTTCCTTCATTTGCAGGACAACTACTGTCGAATGATATATCCGGATGAGAACCATCTGTTGGACCGTGGTGTTTATGAGGAAGTGATAAATCGTCATTTTGCATCCGGAAAGATTCTTCCGTATGATGAGAAAAATGTAAGAAGCTTCCTGTCTCTGGAGAATTTGAAAAAGGCCTTGGCGGAAAAGGACAGCGTTGAATTCAAATATAGACGAAGTGTTGGAGCAGCCGGCGAGGAATGGTGCATGACAACGGTTATGGTATCTGAACGTAAAAATGGTGTGCCGAAGACAGCAACCATTACCATTCGAAGCATTGAGGCTTTGATGCGCGAACAGTTTGACAAAAAGCATCGTAGTATGGCGGTAGCATTGGCACATATGTCAGATGGCTTCTTTGTATATAGTGCAATGAAGGATGAAAAGATTCTCTATGCAAATCCGCCGGTTCTTAGGCTGTTTGGCTGTGAGACCATGGATGAATTCCGTGAGTATGTAAAGGATTCGTTTGTTGGTATGGTGCATCCGGAGGATTTGAAGCGTGTACAATGGGAGATTGGCGAGCAGATAGCCAGCTCCGAGCGTAAGCTGGATTTCATCTGCTACCGTATTATTGCAAAGGACGGAACAGTGCATTGGGTGGACGATTGCGGTCACCTTGAGGATACGGGTTCCAGTGAAGGTACTAAGCTGTTTTATGTGTTCATTTCGGATATCACAGACAGTATTTCGCAGGTACGTGTAAACAGAATTCTTCAAAAAAATAAGAATTTTAATCAATAGTCATCTAAAAGCAACGTTTTTTATAAGCGTTGCTTTTGTTATAGAAACAAGTATATTTCTCCTCAATTTACAGATAATAACATCACGATTTGATTTTAAAGGAGATTTATATAGTATGAAAGCAACAGGTATTGTTCGTCGTATTGATGATTTGGGCCGAATTGTAATTCCAAAAGAAATCCGCCGCACTATGAGAATCCGTGAAGGAGACCCAATGGAAATATTTACCAGCCGCGAGGGTGAAATTCTTCTAAAAAAATATTCTCCAGTGGGAGAACTCAGTGAGTTTGCGACAAGTCTCGCAGAGAGCCTTGCACAGGTGCTCGGAGAGCTGGTCTGCATTACAGACCGTGATTATGTGATTGCGGCAGCAGGAACAGGGAAAAAGGAATATGATGGAAAAACCCTGGATATGCAGATGCAGTCTGCGATTGATAAAAGGACAAATGCGGTGGTGTCCGCAGACAGCGGTGAGTTAATGAAGGTAACTACGGATGATGGAAGGGCCTATAGCCGTCAGGCAGTGGCAACCATTTTATCCAATGGGGACAGCATTGGAGCAATTGTGATTTTAAGCAAGGATACAGGGAAAAATCAGGATGAGCTGGTATTGCAAATCGCAAAAGCAGCAGCTACATTTCTGGGTCGCCACTTGGAGCAGTAGGGATAGTTTTTTGCCTTGCTTATTAGGTCAAAAGAGGCTAAAATATTTCTAAAGAAGTTATTGTACAGGAGAAGTATATGGCAAAGGAAGAAAAACCGAAAAAGAAGAAAAAGCATCGTCTTTTCTGGTTTATTGTAAAAATACAAATACTGCTCATGGTACTTGTGGTTGGGGGACTTTTGTACTACAACTACGGTGGATACGCACAAGAAGTTCAGCAAATCCGAAAGGAAGCAATTGAATTGGTTCGTTCTTCCAATGAGAAGACGTTTATGCCTTCCCAAACCTGTTCCATCTATGATGCGAGCGGAGTGCTGATATCTAGTGTGAAGGCCGAGAAGGAAGCAGATTACGTGGAGTTTGCTAACATACCAGAGTACTTTGTGACAGCTATGGTTAGCATCGAAGATAAAAGATTTTATTCCCATGACGGGATTGACGTGATAGCAGTCGTTCGTGCTGCAAAAGCAATTCTAGAGAGCGGCGAGCTGTCTCAGGGCGGAAGCACCATTACGATGCAGCTGGCACGAAATGTTTATTTGGACAACGGAAAGAGATGGGAGCGAAAAATACGTGAGACGTTTATTGCTGCCGAATTGGAAAAGATATACAGCAAGAATAAAATTATGGAATTTTATCTGAATAATATCTATTTTGCAAATGGGTATTATGGAATTAACGCGGCTTGTACAGGGTATTTCAGCTGTGAATTGGATGAACTTAGTTTGTCCCAGATTGCATTTTTATGTGCAATTCCAAACAGTCCGACCTACTATGATCCGATTGTAAATATGGACAACACACTTGCTCGTCGAGACAGAATCCTTAAGAATATGTATGAGGATGGGAAGATTGATGAGGCAACTTATCTGGATGCTTTGGAGGAGGAGATTGTATTAAATCCTGCTCCAAAGACAGAAAGCCAGTGGAACAATTACGTGGATACATATGCATACTATTGTGCGACCAGGGCCTTGATGGGGATGCAGGGCTTTGAATTTAAGGAATATTTTTCCACGGATGAGGAGGAACAACAGTATTACGAGGAATATGATGAGCTATATTCCACCTGTCAGAAATTGATTTATACGGAAGGCTATCAGATATATACCACAATCGAGATGGATAAGCAGGAGGCCCTGCAGGCAGCAGTGGATGACGTCCTTGCGGAGTTTACGGAAATTGGGGATGATGGTGTGTATGAGATGCAGGGCGCAGCAGTGTCTATTGACAATGAGACCGGATATGTGGTGGCAATTGTTGGAGGGCGTGAACAGAATCTCGGTTTCCACACATTAAATCGTGCATATCAGTCCTATCGTCAGCCGGGTAGCGCCATCAAGCCTTTAAGCGTGTATACACCATATTTTGAAGTGGGTAAAAATCCGGATACCCTGGTGATAGACCAGGAGCTGGAAAATGGACCATCTGCGGATTATTTTTATGGAGAAGTGACTGTGCGAACAGCAGTAGAAAAATCATTAAACTCCGTGGCATGGAAGATTTATGAGGAGCTTACGCCAAAGGTGGGATTGCAATATTTAAAAAATATGCATTTTTCTCAAATCGTGGAGACAGATTATGTGCCGGCAACCTCTATTGGGGGCTTCACGAAGGGGGTGTCGCCACTGGAAATGGCAGCTGCCTATGCGACTCTGGAAAATGACGGCCAGTACCGTACGCCAACCTGTATTAAGAAAATTGTAGATGCAGAAGGAAATGTAATTTACGAATCCATTCAGGAGACAGAAATTATTTTTGGAGAGACCGAAGCGCGCATGATGACTTCTGTGCTGCAATCTGCAGTAGAGAATGGAACCGGCCAGGAGGCGAAGGTAGATGGGGTTCCTTGTGCAGGCAAAACCGGAACCACCAACAATAACAAAGATGGTTGGTTTGTAGGATATACCAGATACTACACTACGAGTGTGTGGGTTGGTTATGATATGCCACAATCAGTGGAGAGCCTAAAAGGAGATACATACCCATCATGGATTTGGAAGCAGTATATGACCTATGCAAATGAGGGGCTGACACCACTTAATTTCCTTCCATATGCGAAGCTGTCGGATGAGTTTATTGAAGAATATTATCCGCCGGAAACAGAAACCGAAACAGAGACAGAAACCGAGACCGAGGCTCCAGGCGAATCGGAAACGGAAACTCAGACGGAGTCGGAGGTGTCAAGTGAGTCTGAGAGCAATTCACAGACGGAATCAGAAGCGGAACCAGAAGCTCTGGAGGAAAGCGAACAAGCAGAAAACTAATCCGGAGCGGAGCTATCAAACATGATATTTATTATACGAGGAGATACATAATATGAAGAAATATGGATTTGGTGTAGACATTGGTGGAACAACTATTAAGATGGGATTTTTCGAAACAAGCGGAAAGCTTCTTGACAAATGGGAAATCAAAACGAATACAGCCGATGGCGGAAGTGATATCCTATCCGATGTTGCAAGGGCGATTGATAACAAATTAGCACAGGAAGCAATCAGCAAGGATGAAGTACAGGGAATTGGTATCGGCGTACCGGGCCCTGTTCGTAGCGACGGTGTTGTAAACCGCTGTGTAAACTTAGGCTGGGGCGTGCTAAATGTTGCAGAAGAGCTTGGCGCATTGACAGGCTTAATGGTTCGCGTAGGAAATGATGCAAACGTAGCTGCATTAGGTGAAATGTGGCAGGGTGGTGCGAAAGGCTGTAAGGATGTAATTATGGTAACGCTTGGAACCGGTGTTGGCGGTGGAATCATTGTTGACGGAAAAGTGGTAGCCGGATTTAATGGAGCCGGCGGAGAAATCGGACACATCACGGTAAACGCTGATGAAATCGAAGCGTGCAATTGCGGACAGTATGGCTGCCTGGAACAGTATACATCCGCAACCGGCATCGTAAGAATGGCAAAAAGAAAGCTTGCAAAAGCCTCCGATGCTACAACACTTCGCGGCTTTGATAATCTCACGGCAAAGGACATCTTTGATGAAGCAAAGGCTGGAGATGAGCTTGCGCAGGAGTTAGTAGATGAATTAGGTGAAATCTTAGGCTCCGCACTTTCTAATATGGCATGTGTAGTAAATCCGGAGATTATTGTAATTGGTGGTGGTGTTTCTAAGGCAGGAAGCATCTTAATCGACACCATTCAGGAGCATTTCCAGGAGAGTGCCTTCCATGCTTGTCGCGATACCCGTTTTGAGCTTGCGACACTCGGAAATGACGCAGGAATTTATGGATGTATGGCGCTCCTGTTGGATTAATGTTGAATTGATATAGCATACGCTTAACTGCGTTTATGCCAAACTCTTCACTTGCTTCAATGCCTTATTAACAGGTGGCAAGCAAATCAGTACTAGTGTAAGAATTGCTTCCGCTCCGATGTATGCTCCGTTGTAGCAGATAGAGTAGATAATGGCACTATCAAAGAATTCCGGCATAAAGGTTGGGAAGAAGATGTATCCAGACAGCGTTGCGAATACGAATCTTCCCAGGATGCCGGCAAGATATCCTTTTACAAGGCCATGCTTGGAATTTGTAAATATACCGGACAAACCAAGAGCGCCAAATGCGAATACATAATCGAGTAGCATTTGTGGTAAACTGATGATATAAGGGTCGATTACCAGCTGCAAAATACCATATGCTATGGCTGTGGTAAGTCCTACGCCAAAGCCATACCAGTTACCAATCAAGGTAATAAATAACATGCTAAACAATGTGACAGAACCGCCCATGGGCATATCCCAAAGCTTTAGCATAGATGTTACCATGGCAAGTGCGATTGCCATAGCAGAGAATGAAAGCTGCTTTGCACTAAATTTTCTTTTGCTACCGAATATGGCGCATCCAATGAGTAGAGCAGCAATCATAGCGATTACGAGTACTGTGTAACCAGCTGTTGTAAGCTGATAAGAGGTTCCCCACTCATCAGTTACAGGTGTTGCAAAAAAAGACATAAAAAATCTCCTCCTTGTCTGCTGCCAGGGAGAAGTCTTCTAACTTACAATTCGCTTCCTTACGCCGGTATTAACCGGATCAAGTGGTGAGGGTCATATCTTTCGATAATCTCAGCCAAAGGCACCCCTAGCAATGTTGTATAACTATTTAGAACGGATTGTTGCGTTAAATAGTTATGTATTTAATTGTGACAAAATGAATATAGCGCAACCATGCAGTTTCGTCAACCCTTAATTGCAGAAGTTATAATAATATGAATTTCAATAACTCAAAAGAATATTAACCATGAATAATTGGAATTGATTTCTTGCATATTTATTCTTGTAATATAAGTATTATGGGATTAAAATAATCGCAAGTAAAGGAGGCATGTGCATGGGATGTTATGTAGATGAAATCGTTACTAAGGTGAAAGCGCAGAATGCCTGTGAAGCAGAATTCTTACAGGCCTGCGAGGAAGTACTAGAGAGTCTACGCCCGATAATTGATGCAAATGAAACACTTTACAGAAGAGAAGCCCTATTAGAGAGACTTGTGGAACCAGACAGACAATTGAAATTTCGAGTGCCTTGGGTAGATGACAATGGCCAGGTACAGGTAAACATCGGTTACCGCGTACAGTTTAACAATGCGATTGGACCTTACAAAGGCGGCTTAAGATTACATCCGTCAGTCAACATTGGTATTATCAAGTTTTTAGGATTTGAACAGATTTTTAAAAATGCCTTGACCGGTCTGCCAATCGGAGGAGGCAAAGGCGGTTCCGATTTTGACCCTAAGGGTAAATCAGACAGAGAAATTATGGCGTTCTGCCAGAGCTTTATGAATGAGCTTTATAAGCATATAGGTGCGGATATTGATGTTCCCGCCGGTGATATTGGAACAGGAGCCAGAGAAATTGGATATATGTATGGGCAGTACAAGAAGCTTACAGGTCGCTATGAAGGTGTGTTAACCGGAAAGGGCCTCACCTTTGGCGGTTCTCTTGTGCGTACAGAAGCAACCGGATATGGACTTTTGTATTTGACAGAAGAGCTTTTAAAATGCCATGGAGAGTCCATGGAAGATAAGACCTGTGTGGTATCAGGTGCCGGTAACGTTGCAATTTATGCGATTGAAAAGGCACAGCAGCTTGGAGCAAAAGTAGTAACCTGTTCCGATTCGATGGGATGGATTTACGACCCGGAAGGAATCGATGTAGCACTTTTGAAGGAAATCAAAGAAGTAAAACGTGCCAGACTGACAGAATATGCTGCTGCTCGTCCAAGCGCACAGTACCATGAAGGCAAAGGCATCTGGTCAGTAAAATGCGATATTGCACTGCCATGTGCAACACAGAATGAGTTGTTGCTCGAAGATGCAAAAGCACTTGTGGCAAATGGTGTCAAAGCGGTATGCGAGGGCGCGAATATGCCAACTTCCCTTGATGCAACCAAATACCTGCAGGAGCAAGGCGTATGGTTCGTCGGAGGAAAAGCCGCAAATGCAGGCGGCGTAGCAACATCAGCATTGGAGATGAGCCAGAACTCTGAAAGAGCAAGCTGGACGTTCGAAGAGGTTGATGCAAAATTACAGAAAATCATGATTGATATTTTTCATAACATTGATGATGCTGCAAAGCGTTATGGTGTAGAAGGTGATTATGTTGCAGGTGCAAATATTGCCGGATTTGAAAAGGTTGCAGAAGCAATGATAGCACAGGGTGTATGTTAAAAAATATGCTTGTGCATTAATTGGTTTTGAAATAAAATAAAACATGATATACAAAGGAGGAAAATAACATGTCATATGTAGATGAGGTTATTGCAAAG
>CAYMYV010000050.1:0-11199 GCA_964394775.1 uncultured Lachnobacterium sp.
TTTATGTTTTTTCCAAATAACTACTTCTTCCGCTTCCGGAAGTTCTGCCAAAGATTTTGCTCTTCTTAGAGCAATGCAATCATACGCTGGAATAGATGCGGTAAAGTAATACCATCCATCTGTGTGAAGGTATACATATGGATCCGCACGCTGTAATATCCATGGTTCATTGAATTTCAGCTGTTTCTCCTGTTGCATTTTCATAAGCCTCCTTTGCTCCATTGCTTTTCTAGGCACAAAAACATCTCATATTGCGCAAACGTTTTCGTATTTAGAAAAACAATGGAGCAGCCATGCGGCTGCCCCATTGGCGTTAAACAATTTTCTGCTAAAAAATTAAATTATTCAACTGATTTGATATCGATACAAGCTTTTTCTACTGTAATACAGAAGTAAAGAGGTCCTGTAATCTGGATACCTGAATATGTCTGTGTATATACATTTCCGTCTGAACCGGTTACGGTATATACAACATCTGCTGTATCACCATTGTTTGTTACAGTAAGAACTACAGAAGCTTCCTGTGTGATTGGATCAAACTGAGTAGCATCAATAAGTCCATCAGCTCCTACCGGCCAGTTGTGTGTAGCTGTAGCGATTCCTTCATAACCAACACCCCAACCAGCATTGTCCATACGTACTACACCGTACTCAGAATATCCTTCTGCATAGTTTGCATTAGCTGGATCTGAATGATGTCCTGTTGGAGTACTCTGTAAGATTACAGAGCTTGTGTAATATGTCTGGTAGTACAGTTTTGTATGATAGTTATCATATGTAACTGTCTTTGTTTCGCCTTCTTTTACTTCAATGATGTCAGACCATGTTGTCCACCAACCCTGAGTATAGTCGTTGGCACCAACACCTGTACCTGTAAGAAGTGGTCTGTCATAATCTGTTTCAGCTGCACCTTCTTCAAAGTTAGGTACTACAGATGTATCACCCATCTGGTAAAGAGCCTTAACATCCTCTGCTGAAATAGCTGAATCAAATACATATAAATCATCTACACATCCTTTGTAGATAACATCCCAGTAGTTAATTCCGAAGTAAGATTCAAATGTCTGTCCTTCTTCTACCTTCATGATGTTTGGAGCAAGAGATGCATCCCATGTATATTCGAAGTATCTTCCATTTGTATAGTTATCCTGTGAATCATATGTTAATTCACCGTTAATGTAATACTTAGCACCAACTGTAGTAACTCCTGTAGGACCGGCATCCTGAACTTCACCTGTACATACGATAGTAACCATACACCATTCTTTTACTCCGTGTACAGCATCATCAAATGAGTACATCCATGGCCAGCAAACAACTCCATCAGCAGAGTTAGATGCTTCATTACGAGACCATACGATTGGGAAGATAGCGCCGCCGCTTGAACCCCATTCAGACTGTGTAACGTTCATCCATGTTACGTTGTTATCTGCGCTGTCAGCATATGCCATATTGCTACCCATTGTAAGTGTAGGTCCATATGTTGTCATTCTGCTTGCCCATACCCAGAATGAAACTGTATATTCATCTGTGTTAGTTGGAGTAATCTGAAGGTCTAATGCATTAGTGCCATCTAAGTATACACATGAGCCTACTGCACCATCAACAATCTGAATTGCGTCCATGCTACCATCAATGATAGTTCTGGAGCCTGTACAATTAGCTGCATCATAAGCATTGTTTGATGCCTTTGATGTATCTGCCACTACAACCTTCCAGCCTTCATCAGCTGAATCGAATGTGTAGTGAAGTACCGGTGTAGCTGATAATTCAACTTTATCAGTATTACCTTCCTGACCAGAATCTTGTGTTGAATCCGGGTTAGCTTCTGAGCCACTCTGTGTCTCTGTGTCTGTGCCTGTTTCACCACAGCCTACAAGAGAAGTAGCTACCATTGCTGCACATAAAAGTGCTGCTAAAACTCTTTTTTTCATAGTTTTCCTCTCCTTCTTATTATTGAAGTCTATCTCAAGCGCCCCTTATCGCGCTTAAAATCTTATTATTTGCAGTGAATTAATCGTTTGCTTCTGAACCACCATTTTCTTCGATCATCTTCTCATAACGAGCGATTTCTTCATCTGATAATATGTCATATCCGTCTGGTCCAAAGTAAGCAATCATAGCTTCTGCATGATAAAGGTTTGCCATCATTGTAGCTTCATCTGCATAGTCAGCAGCCTTCTTGGTTCCGGCATCTACTAAGTCATGAATACCGATAGTGTTGAAATAGTCCGCACAGAAGTTCCAATAACCAGCGATGGATACCCATCCGAATGGGATTGGCTGCATACAGCTTGCGAAATAGTTCTCCCATAATCCCTTGTGCTCTTCGTCCATATCTGCACAGTACATATCAATATATGCATCCCATACAGTTTCGTCCTTTGTGATTGGCACCGGCATTACGTCATATTTAAGTTCAAGACCAGAAGCGTTTACGATTTCCGGATTGTTGTAAGCTTCAATTCTTGTCATCCATCCATCAACACCAAAGCTCATGAATTTTAATAATTCATATGCTTCACGCTGATATGTACAAGCGGTTGTGATACCACCGAAGTCGATAGTTGCGATTGAGTGGTGATCTGAAGATGCATCTTCTTCAGATACAGCCGGGATTACATATGGAACGATATCGAGGTTATACTGTTCAAATGCTTCTGTAGCCCATAATCCCTGATATGTCCAGAATGCTTCTGAGAATACTGCAACGTGTCCTGTAGCACCTTCCCAAGCATTGATATCACCCTGCCATGTTTCCATATCTAATGAACCCTGACGTGGTGCAACGTAGCCTGCAAGTTTTAAATCAGAGAATTCCTGTTCACCAACTGCCCATACACTTAAGTCGAAGTCTATTCCGTCGTAACCGAACTCACCAACGATTGTCTGTGCAGCAGCGATTCCGTATAAAGAGTCTAATCTGTTGTAGTAACCCAAACCATAATATTTACCATTTGCATGCTTGTAGTTAGTACAATCCTTGATTAACTGAATCATCTCAGACCATGTCCAATCCTGTCCCGGTACTTCTACGTTCAATGTATTTAATACATTTCTATCCACGTACATGATACCTGGGAAGAATTTAACAGGTACTGCGTATCTTGCGCTTGTTGAGAAGCAGCCAAGTCTGGCACTGTTAACTGTATCTGCAAGGTTTGCAGTCTCAGGGTCTGTGTCATAGAAGCCTGAAATATCTGCTAACCACCAGTTAGATAAAGCTGTATCACAGTCAGAGTACATAATTACATCCGGAGCTTCGTCGTTTGCAATCATAGCTGTTAAGGTATCCATGTAGGTACCTACATTCTCATATACAGCGTTAACTGTAATGTTTGGATAAATCTCCTGAAATCTTTCAGCTAAGTACTTTACGGTTTCATCCTGGTCGAAATGGAAGTATGTAAGAGTAATCTTGTCTGTTGTAAGGTCTGTTGCCTTATGATATGTAATACCGTTGATTACTACTTCTTCTGTTTCACCAGAAACGTTTGTTGTGGTAGAGCCCCCGTCAGTAGTTTCGTCTCCACATGCTGTAAGACTAAATACCATAGCAAGAGCAAGTGTTAATGCCACAATTCTCTTTTTCATGTTTTTTGCCCTCCTTATATTCCCATTGGGAGTATCCCAATATCGATATGATGATTATAGCACAAATGCTTTCTTTTTTGTATAGCTTTTTGTGAAATAATATACGTTTTTATAAAATATATACGTTTTTAACAACAAATATGCCCTAAGCATCATGCAAATCACCTGTTGAATTGTGCATTTTGCCTAGGGCATTTTATTTCACAGTCATATCTTGGCTTATTCGCCTGTAATACCGGTTCTGTCAATACTTTCTACGAAGTATCTCTGAAGCACGAAATACATCAAAAGAAGTGGTAAAATACTAAGCATCGTACCCGCCATATTGATAGATTCATTAAGGCTTGTTGCCTGACTACCGGTTGAGGTTGCATACTCATTGTAGTTTGCTGCGAACTTATCCAGCTGAATTACCAACGTCGTCCAGCCTGACTCCTGCATAACGCCGTGTACATATAACTCTGTAAGGTAGGATTCGTTCCAATACCACACAAACGAGAACAAGGATACTGTAATCAAAGCCGGTCCTGCAGATGGAAGTGAAATCTGTAAGAAGGATTTCAAATAGCCTGCACCATCAATCTGTGCTGCTTCAATCAGAACCTTTGGAACCTGTTTGAAGAACTGATAAAAAATCAGAATAAAAATCGGTCCATTAATACCTACCGCAAGAATCGCCGGCAAGACAAACGCCCATAAGGTTCCGTCCAGATTCAAATTTGAGTACAATACATAAGTAGGAATCATGGTAATCTGGCTTGGCAATACAAAGCTAAAGATTATGATTGCAAATACAAGCTTCTTCCCAGGGAAATCAAATCTGGCAAGTCCGTATCCTACCAAGGAGCAGGAAACCACATTACATAATGTTGGAATTCCTGCAATGAGAATACTATCCACAAGTGAGCCCCAGAAATCCATACTCTTTGCTGCCTGAATATAGTTATTGAAATTAAACTCACTCGGAATCCAGTTAATAGATGAATCTAATAAATCATCCAAGCTCATAAAGCTGCTGGATATCATGTATATAATTGGATAAAGATAAATAAATCCAATACAGATTAAAAGTGCATAGATGAAGAACTGCTTTAAAAAGCCTTCTTTATCTTTTGAGCCCATTAAGAACTTGCGCACTTTATCCTTATTGATAGCAGGCCTTTTAGTAGTCGCCTGAGCCGTCATAGGTCTTGTAGCTACGCTTGCGTCTTGCTCTTTCGATCTTTTTAGCATTTCTAGCACTTCTCCTTTCTATCTTTTTCTCTAATCTGCGTTCCTTCTTCATTGCTTTCTTTGCCTTAGCAACCTGTTTTGCATATACATCCTTCTTAGCGATAAACAATACTGCAAACAAGCCTACCAGAAGAAGAACTACAACAGAATACAGCCACGCCATTGCTGAAGCGTATCCATATCCCTTCTCCTTTGTTCCAGAGAACATAGAAGCTTTAATCAATTCAATCATTTCGTTCTGGTCGTTGTTTGAAATAAATACAACGGTATATACACAGTTCAACATGACTAATGGCTTAATGGTCGGAAGTGTAATCTTCCAGAAGCACTCCCATCCTGAACCACCGTCAATCTTAGCTGCTTCATATATCGAACGGTCAATCTTCTGCAAGCCTGACAGGAAAATCAGAATCTGAACACCCGAATACCAAAGAATGGTAATCATGTTACTAAACACTTCTGAAATAGGCTCTGCCAAAGAGCTTGGCAATACATTACCAATTGCTGTGGTAATCGCCTGCATATCGATTGCTGAAATAGTTCCTGCGCCCTGTGACTGCAGTGTTCCAAGAATTGGTCCACTTACAATAATAACCGGAAGGAAGAAAATCAGTCGGAAAAAGCCTTTTCCTTTGATATTCTGATTCAGCATCATTGCAATAATCAGGGCAAATACTACGATAATCGGTACTGAAATAATCGTAGATGAAATATAGGAAATCAACTGTGGCAAAAAGTCTACGTCTGCCGTGAGAATCTGTGTAAAGTTTCCAATTCCGATATACGAAAACTTCATTCCCTTCGGCGTAATACGAATATTATTTAATGAATACCAAAAGGAATTAGCTAATGGGTAAAAGAGGAAAATACACGCTCCAATAATCCATGGAAGAACAAACAATAGACCTGCTATAGCTTCTCTCTTAGCCAAACGCCCTGGTTTCACACGCTTTTTCAGCGCCTTTAATTCTTTTCTACTCAACTTAGGAGTTTCCATTGTCATTTCTTCACTCATTATGCTTCACCAACCTTATAAGACAATGCGTCGATTGTTACGCCATCAACAGTGACATTGCTTTCTGAATAATTGACGTAAATAACAACGCCGTTGTCATAAGTTACTTTTGTTACATCATTATCGAATTTCTCATGGTTTATGATAAATGCGCCTTCTACAGCATCTGCCACTTCGCGAAGCTGTGCATCGTATTCGATAATAGTGTTTTTGTATGTACTATATTGTGTGCTATACAAATCCGAAGAGTTTGTATAAATCAAAGCAGAAGAATTCTCGTATGTTACATAGAAGGATGGGTATACACCTGATTCCACCATCTGTAAGAAGAATTCTGTTTTGTTTGCTTCGAAGTTAATGTAATCGGAATACATTGGTAAAATTCCCTTCAATACAATAGAAAGGAATGGTACTTCTTCATCAACATACATATATTCTGATGAACTAAGCGGCATATCCAAAAATGCATCTGTGTGATTCCACAAATATGCGAATGGCTGCTCCAATACCAAATTTGTACTCTCATCAATATTTGTCAGAAGCTCCTGATACACTGTAGCGGTATCATATCTGTCATAGTAAGAGCCCTTAGAGCTGTATGAGAATAAGGAATTTGAAATTCCTGCAATTGCAAGATTAGAAACACCATTCTTTGTGTAGCTCTTTACTAAGCCTTCTACCATACTTTTCGTTTTTGTTGGTAACAGATAGTAGAACAAATCATATACCTGCTCATTTACCTCCTCTTTCAGAGTTCTCTTGTTTACCATCTTAACCGCATCAAATGTAGTTAAGTTTGTTGTTGCATTTATGCGTAATGCATCATTATACAGATAAACATTAAAACCATCTTCTGCAGAATCCTTAATCATGGATGTAAGGGCTTTTGTTCCACCAATGCTGCTGTCGGCTTTGTAGGAGGAGATTGGAAGTGAATATAAACCACCATTCTGCCAGCCTTTATAAAGGGATAACAGATTGGTAACTCCCGCTTCCTTCAATTCCGCAAAGATTTCTCTAACCTGTTCTACTGTAGTCATAGTAACATCTGTGGTTCCCATAAGGAATTCTTCCTGCTCTACGCCAAGGAAATCCACTCTTGTGTTATAGCCGGTATCTTTTACAGTAACCAGCTCATTTTCTAAGAGATAATCTCTGTATGCGACTGCCATTCCCGCATAATCTGCATCATCTCCACTAAGGAGCAGATAACGTACGGTAAGGTCACTGTGCATACGGTCGGCTTCTGTTGTCTTAACAGTACCGGAATTCGACTGGTTCAATGGCTGAACATATACATCTCTTAAAAGGAAACGGGCATAGCAACGATTGTAATTAACCATTGCACCATTTGGCTGAGCTTCAATGTAAGCCCTTGCCGCACCGCCTTCTACAACTGCAAGATATGCCTGCTGTCCCTCCAAATGTACCATACCGAATACCGGCGCAAGCACCTTGTTGGCATCAATGACAGTGTCATATCTTTCCCAGAGAAGAGACTGTGTTACCGTCTCTGCAAAGCCCTTATCACGACCATAAATCAACTGAGAAAAGCCTGTAGAATAACGACCTTCCTTGTCATCGAGATAAATCAGTGCTCCGTTACCATCCGGAATGAACATGTATCCCTCCTTGGAATCCAGGTAGGTATAACCCATCATAGGGAATAATGTCACACAACCAATATAGGTTCCTTCCTTATCCTCGCGGATGGATTCCTCCGGTACGTTTACTACAAATTCATCACCCTCTAAGCTACCCTCTACCGTTAAACCGAACTGATAATCTGTAAAGTATATTTTTGCTGAAAATCCTTTGTCTGTATAAGTCACTTCCATAGTGTGTGGATTGTTCAACAGGTCGACCTGATAGGAATTATTTATTCCAATAATTGCTGTAATGACAAGACCTGATTTCATATAACCCTGCCATGTTGCATTACTTTTCCCATCATCATCTGCATCGTTAAGCGTGCCTTCTATTAATTCACCCGTTGCTTTGTTTTCCAAAATTACGGATAATCTTGGCTCATAGAAGTACATTTTATAGACGTCACTCTCTGCAACCAGCTTATAATCATCCATTGTTACCGGCTCATCTGTAGGAGCAGTTGTTGGGTTGTCTGTATTTGGAGCTTCCTCTGTAGTGTTTTCTACCTGAGCTCCGGAATTCTCTGTTCCCTCAGAACCATTCTGCTCTGTATTAGCAGTCGCAAAGAATATAGTTGTTGGAACTGCCGTAATAACAACAGCTGCTGCTAAAAGCATTGCTACTATTCTCTTTTTTCTAGAATCCAAGTCGATACACCACCTCTCCGATAACAGCACTAATGAATTCAAATACCTGTGCCCATAATACATAGATAATGAATACAAGCAGTGCCATAATTAATATTGCAAATATTGTCAACGCAATAAGCTTAGCCGTTTCCTGAGCCGTAAAGTTGTTAACCTCTTTAATTGCCAGAACGCCAAGCACCAAAATCCATGTATACATAATCAGCTCTGTCAATGTGATTAAGAACTGCTCATTTGATGTTACTACATGTGACAGTGCAAAACGCACAGGTGTCAAAATAATGTATGGCATTAAGCTATAACAGAAGTATGTATAAATCTTTTTAATCGTACCTTCGCCATCATTAATAGTACATACTAAATAGTGACACGCAGTCAATGCAAACATAACGATAACAACAGTTCCGATATCTGATAAAATCTCATAACGTCCTTCACGAATGTCCTTCTGAAGGAAACCACAAAGATATTTGTCAATGATATACTCTACCGTAAAAATCACAAGCAAAATACTTGGTGCAGCCCATGATGCTCTGCCCTCTCTTGCGATTCCATAAGAGCCATCAATTGGATGCTTCATAAAGTAGCCTGCATAATCCAGATTTGAAATGACTCTGTTTTCTTTTAATCTGGCCTTCAAAGCCCTGACAGGATTGAAAAGACCTTTCTTCTTGTCTAAGTTCTTTAGCACCTTCACTACTATATAAAGGACAACTATAACAATAAGAGCAGTTACAAGATTTGTCTTTAACCATTGATTACGGATTTCCCAATAGGATTCTGAATATCCGTCATAATCCTTTGCCAATCTTGCATAATGAAGTGCCATTTCGTAGTTCTCTTCCTGGAAGTAAGCTCTACCCATCGCTTTATTTGCATAGTCAAACATACTGTTCATTTCAAGAACCTCTGCAAGTGGCTCTTTACTTTCCGTATAACGTCCCTTGGAATAGAGATACAATGCTTCGTGAAGAAGATCTGTAAACTGTGTTGGCTCATATACCTGAACCTGACATTTATCCATATCTAATACATAGATACGGTCTTCTGCGTCAACCTGAATACTTACTGCTACTGTTGATAAACCAACTCGGTTTGTACCGTCATCTAATCCACCGAAAACGAAAAGCAGTTCACCTTCACTGTTGTATTCGTAAATGTAACCCTGACTATCTACGACAAATACGTTATCATGCGTACCTGCACATACCGCTGCCGGTACATCTGCATAACCCTCATTGCTCTCAATTAAGTTCTTACCGGCAATATTCAGTCTCTTTAGGGTCTGTTCTGTATCACCACGAGTTACGGTGTAAATAAGTCCTTTCGCATCAATTGCCAGGTTATCCGGAGTTGATGGAATGTTACTTACCATTTTCGCCCTCTGTGCATCGGTTGCAATTGCACGACGGAAAATGTTCCAAAGGTCTGTAGAAGCAAAGTTGGTACCAAAGTAACCAAGGAAGGTTCCGCCCTCTGTTGGCGAAATTTCTACAATACCGTTTGTATTTGATTCACAGATAACATACATGATACCTGCGCCATCTACTACAATTTTGATTGGAAGGAATGACTGTGTCTCGCCATAAAGCGGACTGGTTGGTTTTGTATATTTGTTTACTTCATCACCATTCTCATCAAACTCAAATACCGCTTCCGCGTCTCTATCTGCTACATATACATGATTGTTTGATGTAACGTATACACCCTTTGGAGTTACCAGTGTTCCTTCACCGATTGTCTTAACCAGCTCTCCATCCAGTGTACTAACAACGATGCGGGAATTTCCTGTATCAGCTATATAGAGCAAATCATCATCGGAAATACACATATCGTTTGGAGCAGATAATGACAAATCTCCAACCTTAGTAATTGTCTGATATGCAAGATATGCGGTCTGTGTTTCTGAAATAAATCCATATCCATCAAGGGTATAGGTCTTATAAGGCGTCTGCGCATATACTGTCACATAGTCGATACCTGTAATTAAAGTAATTGCAACAAGGAATGCGGCAGATACTTTTAACAGAATATTTTTCATATTTTTCATGTTTCTCTCCCTCTTCCTTATTTGATACCTGAATTCGCCATGGTGTTCATAACCTTATCCTGTAAGAATGCGAACAGAATCATGTTTGGCAAGAACATAATCAGCGAAGCCGCTGCCGCCATACCCTGACCGGCCACGGTGTTGTTTGCATTAACAAGTGTGTTCATGTAGAAGGTCAATGTCTTAATTCCATCGTCGTCTACAAAGTAGTTCGAGGTCTCCATGTTACCCCATACCTGCTGGAACACCATAATTGCAGCGGTTGCAATCGCCGGCTTAATCATTGGAATAATCACCTTCCAGTATACCTGCATATCTGTTGCTCCATCGATGTAGGCAGCTTCAATAAGAGAATCAGGAACCTGATCTACGAACTGCTTTACAAGGAATAGTGCAACCGGCATTGCAAGCAATGGAAGGATATGTGCCCAAATGGTGTTGTTTACACCGAAGAAGCAGATAACCAAAAATCTTGGAATAAGTACAGCTGTTCCTACGAACATAATCGCCAGCTGGTTAATGTTCATCATCATGTCTCTACCCTTAAATTTCAATTTAGAAAGGGCAAAGGCTGTCATTGTTGTTAATAACAGTGAGAGTAAAACCGCAAGGACGGTTACAAGAATACTGTTAAAGATGTAACGCGTCAATGGGATGCTCGCTGTATCACTAAATTTCCCCAGCTTCACAAAGTTATCCAACGTTGGATTGTTTACGAAGAAGGTTGGTGGGAAGGCAAAAAGCTCTTCCATTGGCTTAAATGCGTGGTTAACGATAAATATAATCGGTAACGCCATAAAGATTACCAGAGGAAGAATGATTAACATAATCTTAATCTGGCTTTTTTCAAATTTCTGTGGATTAATTCTTTTTCCCTTATATGCCATAAGTTTCTTCCTCCTTTCTAGTCTTTTTCTGTTAACAGCGCGCCCGCTGTCTTAGAGAATATCTGTACGATAAGAAGCAATGCAACAGAAACCGCTGCGGCATAACCCATCTCGTAACGCCGG
>CAYMYV010000051.1:0-11099 GCA_964394775.1 uncultured Lachnobacterium sp.
GTGTTTACCACAAAAACAATGCTGCTAGAAAAGTTTCTCGTTTAGCAAAACTTGTTAACGGAATCGCTTAATTAGCACAAAAAACAATTTATCACCCTAAAAATATAAACCACTGATACCGTCATGTCAGTGGTTTTTTTATTTGTCCTAATCCTCGGAAGGGTTCTCTTCCGACTTTAGGGTTTTTATGCCAAGGATGAAATAGAGGATGTGGAAGACCCAGACACATGCGAGGATCATACGTCCTACCGGAACACGGTGCATCATAATAAAACCGACGGACATAAGCAGTGTAATGGTTATCATGATACGGATTTTGGTTGGCCAGGTCATGCCGCGACCTTGTACATAGCTTTCCAGATTCTTTTTGTAAAGGCTGGTATTGATAAACCAGTTATGAAGCTTTTCCGAGCTTTTTGCGAAACAAAAGGCTGCCATTAGTAGAAATGGAAAGGCAGGAAGCAGTGGCATCACTGCACCAACTGCTCCAAGTCCCACTCCAATACAGCCAAGCACAATTAATAACATTTTTTTAAGATTCATTTTCTCTCTCCATTCTTTTCTTTCTTTGATTCTATAACATGACGAATTGCCGTTACCGGATGATAAAATATCATCCTTGGTCCGGAGTAGCGCATAACATCACGAATCCTCTGTTGCATGTCAGGTTTGTAGCAGTGCACCCTGCAATTAGAACAGAAGGTTTTGGTCTCCATGAATGGACACTTCTCGCTTCGTGCTCTTGCATAATTGTCAAGCTCTGCACACTCCTTGCAGAGAATTACCTTTCCCAACGGCTTCCACCTGTTCCGGGGATATTTGTCCTTATGTAAGCCCTTGCAATACAGGGCAATCATCTGAGACACAAGCTTTTTTTCCCTGTCTCTTTTGGTCACTATATTTTTTGACATATTAACTTATCCTTCCATGCTCTACACAGTATTCGCGGTCTGCAATTCGCATCGTAGACCTGCGATGAGATACAAGCACGACGGTCTTATCCTCTCTTTCTTCCTTCAAGGATTTCAAAATCACTGCCTCGTTTAAGCTGTCTAAATTGCTGGTTGGCTCATCTAACAGCATCAGCGGTGCATCGTGTAAAAATGCCCTCGCAAGACCAATTCGCTGACGTTCGCCACCGGAAAGTGTATCTCCAAGCTCTCCAACCTGAGTGTCATACCCCTGTGGAAGGCTCATGATAAAGTCATGAACCGAAGCTTTTTTACATGCTGTCTGAAGCTCTTGTTCTGTTGCATCCAGCTTAGCAATGCGAAGATTGTTACGAATGCTGTCATGAAACAGATGGGTATCCTGTGTCACAAGGCTCTCCATTTCACGAAGGCTTGAGGTATTGATTTCGTCAACACCAACGCCGGACAAAGCCACCCTGCCATTTTGTACCTTCCAAAATCTCATCAAAAGCTTAAGCAGCGTAGATTTCCCACTACCGCTTCTACCTACGATTCCAATCACTGAGCCCTGCAAAATCTCTACTGATACCTCCTTAAGCACTGTATCTTCACCATAAGCAAAGGTAACATTAGAAACATCTGCACCTGTAAAAGCAATTGCTTCTTTTCCGGTTACCTCTTCTACCGCCGGTGCCTCTTCCAAAATGTCCAGTACACGGTTTCCCGCCGCAAAGGTATTTTGCAGGGTGCTTCCAAGATTCGCCAGCGCAACTACCGGTCCAAAGGAGCTCATAAGCGCGATAGTTGGAATTAGTACACCAGGAAATTCAATCTGTCCATTCTGATACAGCATCGCGGAGGTAAAAAGCATCACAAGGTCGAACACCAAAATAATGGTATTCGTAACCGCCTGATTTTTTCCCGCAGTATTTTTCATACGCTCTTCATCAACAGCTAAAGCCTCTGTCCGGGCATTCATCCGGGCCAGTCTGTCTGCTCCCTGTCCATACTGCAGGGTCTCTGAAAGACCCCGAAGGCTGTCTAATACAAATGCCGATAAGCTTCCTGATTTGGTACGGAAACGAATTCCGTCATCTCCACTAAGCTTGGAGGTAATCAGAGGTACTATAACCCCCACTGTAATATACGCAGCAAGCGCAATACATCCCAATACCGGACTGTAGCTTCCGATAAAAATGCAAAGTATCACACTAAATAAAAATGCAATGGCAATTGGCGAAATGGTATGAGCATAAAAGACCTCTAACAGCTCAATATCGGAAGTAATGACCGATATCAGGTCTCCCTTGTCCTTTCCCTCCAGCTTCGCCGGTGCAAGCCTGCGAAGTGCCTGAAATACCTTATCCCGAATCAGTGCCAGGAGCTTAAATGCAATAAAATGGTTACACGACTGCTCCGCATAACGAAGAATACCTCGCACCAGAGCAAATACACATACTCCGACAAATAACACAGTCATTGTAAATGGCGTATCTATCTCTAACAGATTTACAACTGCGTAACCACCAAATATCGTAATAAATGCAGCACATAAATGTCCGATAAGTCCCATAAGAATCGCCAGTACCATAAATCCTGCCAGTGGCTTCACAAGTCCGGTCAAACGCAGCATAACGGTAAAACCGCTTCTCTTATGTAAATTACTTCTATCTTTGGAATTCTTTCTCTTCTCCATACTACCTGCCATCCCTTCTGCCAGCATTACCTTCTTTCTCCTTTACGGACAATGCATAGTTCTCCAAGCTCTGCTGCGCATTCCACAGCCTTGCATAGGTTCCATTTTGTTCTAATAATGCAGCGTGTGTTCCAGCTTCAATCACATTGCCCTTTTCCATAACATAGATATTGTCAGAGTCCACTACATTAGCAAGACGATGGGAAATCAAAATCACTGTTTTGGTTTTTGCCAGCTTATGAATTTCACGCATGATATCGTTTTCGCTTTCCACATCAATGTTCGAGGTGGCCTCATCAAAAATATATACCGGACTATCATGAAGCAGTGCCCTTGCAAGTGCAAGACGCTGGCACTGTCCGCCCGAGAGGTTCGAAGCCTTCTCTAACAGCATGGTATCCAAACCATTTTCGCTCTGTAAAAACGCTGCCATATTGACACGCTCTAATACTTCCCATAGCTGCTCATCCGAAGCCTGTGGACATCCCATGAGCAGGTTATAGCGCACCGTTCCTTTAAACAGATAGCTCTGATGGCTGACATATGTAAGCTTCTCCATCAGACCTGCCTCGGAGAGACTGTCTAATTCCTTGCCGCCTACCGTTACAGAGCCTGTATAGTTTTTATTTCTTCCCATAAGAATCGCAGAAGCTGTGGATTTTCCACAACCGCTTTCCCCTACAATCGAGGTAAAGCTTCCCATTGGAAATGTCATATTGATTCCATGAAGAATCTCTCTGTCTTCTTCATAGGAAAAACGAACCTTGTCACATGTAATGGTACAATCCGCCGGCACTGCTTCCCCCTTCTGCTTAGGCTCCGGCAAATCCAGCAAATGAAAAATCTTATCACTCGCTGCCATACCATTCATGGCGATATGGAAGAAGGAGCCCAGCAATCTCATTGGAATGAAAAAGTCAGCAGAAAGCAGAATAATAAACAGGCATCCGCTTAATGTCACATTCCCGGCAGCATACTGCGTTGTTGCCAGAATCACACCAAGGGCTGCCCCGCCATAGGCAATCAAATCCATAATCGTGACAGAATTTAGCTGCATCGTTAATACCTTCATGGTAATGCGGCGGAACTTCTCAGCTTCCTCATTCATCTCTTCATTTTTAAAGGCATCTGCCTGATAGATTTTTAATGTAGTCAGGCCTTGAAGATTTTCAAGGAAGCTATCTCCAAGGGCAGTATACTGGCCCCAATATTTTGATAATAATTTTTTTGCCCATCTTTGTACCGCAATAATGGCAGCCGGAATCAGCGGCACGCAAATCAAAAGTACGATTGCGCATAGAAAATTCACAAAGCTAAGCACTACAAACAACGTAAGTGGAGCCAGCATCGCATAGAAAAACTGGGGCAAATACGCACCAAAATAGGTTTCCAACTGGTCTACACCCTCTACAGCCACCTGTACCACCTCTGAGGTTTTTACCTTCTCATTATAGGAGGCTCCAAGGCGAAGTAATTTCTGATAAATCATTTCTCGCAAGGTCTTTTTTACTTCCCTTGAAGACAGATAACTCATCTTACTTGCAGTAACCGTACATATAAAACGCACCCCTACCGCAATTACTGCAATGATTACTGTACGGATAAGCTCCTCCGTTCCGGCTGTTTTCTCAAAAAGCTTTGCGAGAAAATTAGTAATAGCTGCCATCATGGTAATGTTGGCTACCAGGGATATCCATTGCAGAATAACGTTTCCGGCAATATACTTCTTACTCTCTTCGACTGTCCCAATCAGTCGTTTGTTAATCATCATTGTTTGTACCTCTTTCCTAAATTGTCTGTTTCAAATACCATCTCTGTCGCTTGTACTATGTTTTTTGTCCTTGGGTTCTATTTACGTCGTTTTAAGCCCCTTGAAGCCATCACTAACACGCGTTAGTGGTAACTAACCTGTTCCCAAAAAATTAGCAACCACTCGTTTTGTTAGTGGTTGCTAACGTATGATAAAATATCATGCTTTTTTCTCTTTGTCAATCAGTCAAATTCTTCCACTTATTGACGTTCTCGTTCCTTTGCTAACAGTTCTAAAACAGCTTGGCAAATGAACTCAACATTTTTCTACGGCTATGATGCCTTACTATACTGCACAATAAACAGCTCAACAGCCATCTGGTCATTCATCTTACCGGTTTTTACCGCCTCCTCATAGGCCACGCCATCCGAAATTGCTCCCTTAATCTGGTCAAGTGAGAACGCCTTTGCCTGCCCCTGGTATTTGCGCACTGCCCATTCCGGACAGCCTGCCTTAGATGCAATGTCCTTATTTCCAAAGCCCTGATTGCTCATTACTTTAACGGTTAGAAGAATCTGAAACTGTCTCGTGATAAGAAAAAGAATCCTCATTGGCGCCTCGCGAAGTGCCAGCAAATCGTAATACATATCCATTGCCTGCTTCTGTCGGTGGCTTGCGATGGCATCCACCATATCAAAGACCTTGTTGCTAATCTGCTCGGTGGTGATTGCTTCCACATCCTCCGGCTCAATGACATCCTTGTCCATAGTATAACAGATAAGCTTCTCTAGCTCCTTCTCGATATTTTCCATATCCGTTCCCGTCTTTGCAATAAAGGTACGGTAGGCCGCCTGCGTAATATTTTTTCCTTCTCTGCTGATTCGCGCACCAATCCACTTCATCAGCGTCTCATCCGTCTGCGTCACAAATTCTACTGCACTTCCCTGCTTTAAAACTGTCTTGAATAACCGCGAACGCTTGTCAACCTCTTCCTCCACAAACACAAAACTGGTAGACTCCGGAAGCGACTCCAGATACTCTGCCAAATCATCTCCGCCTTTTTTAAACAGCCTGCTGTCCTCTATCAGAATCACTCTTCGTTCTGCAAAAAAAGGAAGGGTTTCTGCTAAGTCGATAATCTCCTTCACATTTACATCATCGCCCTCAAACGCAGAAAAATTCATGGTGTCACCATCGGGATTTAAGGCCTTTTTTAGCTTATCACGATATTGGCGTACAAGATATCGCTCCTCCCCATACAAAAGATATACATTTTTCAGTTGTCCAAATTTGATATCGTTGTCAATTGTTTTCATACGCCTATTGTAACAAAAGGTAGGGGGGTATGACTAGTCCTTTTTTGTGATGAATATCTGATATCCATTTACTTTTATCCTCCCCTCCCTTACTCGTAATGATATTTGTCCCTCCTTCATGGTATAAAAAATTTCTATGCCCAGCTCTGTCATCCTATGTATCGTTTCCTTTGCGGGATGACCATACAAATTGTTCCTTCCACAGGAGACCACCGCAAGCTTAGGCTGGATTATTGCCAGAAATTCTTCGCCGGAGGAGTACTTTGACCCATGATGTCCTACCTTATACAGATTCACATCCTGTAAACCTCCCTTCTCAAGCAATATCGCTTCAACCTCCGAAGAAATATCTCCTGTAAAAATCGCTCGAAATTCCTTGTACTCACCAAAATCCTCAGACACATATTCCAGCACAAGAGAGACCTCATTACCATTTTCCAACAGCCTTGGATACTCCTGCAGGACTTCCTTGCCTGGATACAAACACGTGACTACTGTATTCTTTGTTTTCAGGCAGTCTCCTTCTTTCATATAGACAATTTCTATTGCAAGGTTTCTTGCAATATCTATTAAGCTTGACATTTTTTCATCCAAACTCTCTGTTTCAGCTGAATACAAATCTGCCACAACCAGATGCCTGATGCAGTATCCGCTCTCCATCACCTCAAGCAGGCCGGAAATATGGTCGCTATCTGCATGCGTCACAAACCAGTAATCGATTTGTTCGATATCCTTGCTTTTTAGAAATGGTAAAATGCAATACCTCCCCAGGTTCTTCTCATCCGTGCTTCCTCCATCGATAAAATAACTGCTGCCATCACCTGTACTGATATATATTCCATCTCCCTGACCAACATCTAAGAATGTGATTTCCGCCCCATGCGGCTTCGGATAGACGATAAGAGCAAAGCACACGCCTACTACCGCTCCTGCAATAAGTAATTCCCATTTTCGCCAAATTCGGTATTCCTTTTTTTCCTGGAACGCCTTGCAATCTTCTTTCTCGCTCGTCCGACGCCGCGTAAGGCATTTTATCACAAACACTCCAAGCAGCAGCACCACATAATACGCCACAATAACGCTCACAGATGGCTTTCCCGTAATAATGATAGCTCCCGGCAGTGACGCCACCCTCTGACATACCCATTCGTATAGCGAAAGTCCCCATTCACACGGCAACAATATCCATGCTGCCACCGTTTTGCACAATAAGCCTGCAACCCCTCCAAGCAAAGCAAGTACAAAGATTGGTGTCAAAATCGGAAGCAACAGAAAATTTACAATCGGAGAATACAACGGGATCTCATAATAACAATAGGCAACTACCGGCAGAGTCGATAATGTAATTCCAACACTCATGCCAAGACCTCTGCCCTTTTCTACCAGACTTGAATAAGCCTCTGAGACATATCCCACTCCAATAAGCGCTAATACGGAGAACCAAAATCCGGAATATTCCAGCAAAAACGGATTCTCCCATAGTAAAAAGCACATCATGACACCTAAGGAATTTAACATATCGTAGCTTCGTCCCAGCATCTGCCCGCCAAAAAGAATCAGCATCATCCCCACTGCGCGGACTGCCGACATTCCATTTCCAACCATGTAGCAATAGGCACATAAAACAGAGCCTGCCAGAATTCCTGAAGCCAAAAACCCTGCTCCACGTTTTCGCAGCCACTGATAGAAGCCTCTTCCAATTATCGATACATGAAGTCCCGATATCGCCAAAATGTGTGCAATTCCACCATTCGTAAACAGTGTCTTCAGCTCCTGATTCAAATCGGACCTGTCTCCTAATATCATGCTGCGTAAAAAACCTGCTGTTTCTTCTGTTACACAGGACTCATACACCTCGTTTAAGGCAGACTTAAGCTTCCATAGGCTCTGCTCTATCCAATTATGATTCTCCGATAGAAGCTCACTTTCCTGCTCATACACACACATATCTATCTTTTGACTCAGATAATAGGTGTAGCTGTCAAAGCCGCCCTCATTGTCAGCAGTTTCAAAAATATGTAGTTCTCCGGTTATTTTGTGGATTTCTCCATTTTCATAGTGATTCGAATCGGTATACACCATAATGTCATTGCATGGCAGTACACCCTCACTTAGACTGATAAAGCAATCCGATAGGATCAGCCGCAGCCTTCCCCCACCGGTTGTTTCCAGCTTTGATATTTCTCCCCAGACGGTGATGATCTCTCCGTCCTTGACCTTTGACAGATATGCATCGCGAAATGCCATTTCATTTTGCATATGCATATTCCCCAGAATAAAAGCAGAAAGGAGTAACACGCTCCTTCCTGCTGCAAGTCTTACTCTTTTGTATGGCAGCAACCGGAACACTTCGTATCCCAACCAAATGATGAAAACGCCCCAAAGAAATGGCTTTTCATACCGATAGCATACCATACCTGCCAAAAAGACACACGCGTATAAAAACAGCGGTCTTTTTCTCATTATTTTTCCTCAGTTTTATTACTTTCTAACAAAGATAAATCCTTCTCATACATCTTCGATAATTCATAGGTGTATCGACAGAAGCCCTTGGTATCTCCGTTGATGGACAGCTGTACCTTTGTTACAACCGGAAGCTCCGTAAGTGAATTCACGATTGAATATAATACAATCTCCTCCCTAACCTCCTGGTCCTGATTCTGGAAGGAATTATCCAGACTTACATAACACACCCCATCTGCTATCGATATATTTACAATCTTAGTAGCCATTGGAATGGTTGTACGCGCTTTAGAGGTCTTTGGACCATCAATCAGCTGTTCCATAATCAGCTTCTCCATGGAAAGGCTGCTACTATGAGTAACCACACGGGTTTCTTCCACAAGACTCTTTCCATCTGTACTTGAAAAATATAATTTGATGGTACTCTGCGTGCTTGCATTAATCTGTTCCCCCGGGTTTTCCACGAAGGAGTCCTCCGTCATATTTCCAATTAAGGCACCTTCTGATGTACGAAGCGGCTCCGCGTTCACCGTAAAGGAAATCAATGAATACTCCGGAATCTGTAACAACGTACGCACAACTGCAGCACGAGCTAATACCTCCTCTGTCACTGACATGTTCTTATATGTCTCTCCAAAATCAATCGTCAAATAAGAACCATCACTTTTTATCCCATTTACTTCTACATTGGTTGGAATTGCCTGACGCAGCTTTGAGGAATCCGGCGATGTCTTTAATCTATCCAGCAGCTCCCTCGCCAAAGCCTCTCCTGTGGCGCCCGAGCTATCGTATTCCTCTGTCACAAGCTTGGTTCTGTCCATATTTAAATAGTAAATATCATATTCGCCTTCTGTTTTCTGCTCTGTGTCACATCCGGTAAAGGAAATTAACATGATAGCTACCAGCAAAAGGCACATCATTCTTTGCTTCATAAATCCTCCTTGTACCCTTAAGAGCTCTTTTGGATATAATTCAGTGGAATACGAACATCAAAGGTAGTACCTTCTCCCACTTCACTATGCACCTTAATTGCACCCTTATGCATTAAAACTGCATTTCTGGTGATTGCAAGACCAAGTCCCGTTCCACCGATTTCTCTCGAATGAGATTTGTCCACACGGTAAAATCTTTCATAAATGTGCTCCAACGAATCCTCCGGAATCCCCATACCGGAGTCCTCCACCTTAATGTAAAAATACTGATGATCCGCATTCAGGGAGGCATGTACCCAGCCTTCGCCGTCGTTCTTATTATATTTGATTGCATTCTCTATCAGGTTAGAAATCGCAAGTGTAATCTTTACCTCATCCACCTCAGCGGTAACCGGTCGAAAGCTCTCCATAACCAGCTTAACCCTCTGCTGATCTGCAATTGGCTGCAAACGCTTCATAATCTGCTCCAGCAAATCATTCATATTCACTACAGAGATATTAAGAGCTGCAGCTGTTTTATCCATTTTAACCAGCGAAAGTAAGTCATTAATAATCTTGGTTTCTCTTTCGATTTCATTGGTAATGTCAGTCATGAATTCCTGATACAATTCTACAGGAGCGCCCTGCATACTATTGATGGAATCCGCAAGCACCTTCATGGAGGTAAGCGGAGTCTTAAGCTCATGAGACACATTGGAAACGAATTCCTGACGGGACTCGTCCATAACCTTCATCTTACTCATCATCTCATTGAACTTCTCACAAATCAAAATGGTCTCTGTATAATCCTTGACCATCAATTCATCATCCACACCGCCACCCTGCAAATCTGCAATTCCGTCGGACAGCTTTTTAAATGGAGCAACCAGCTGAATTGAAACGAGTACGCCAAAAAAGCCAATTACAGTCATGACAAGCACCACAATAACGGTAGCAATCTGCTTCAAATAACTTGCATTCAACTGAATATTATCAGTGGACACACTAACTACCAACACTCCCAATATGGTGTTTGTGGTATCTGTCGGATGAATAATTGGAAATGCCATTTCGATATACTGATTCTCAGAATCATAATTCGTGATTTCCTGACCGGCAAAACAAAGGATTACCTCCTCCGAAATAATCGTTTTGTTTATGTCTAAGCTGTAAGTATCGTAGATAATACGCAAATTCTTATCTACAATCATAATACGGCCATCATAAATTGTAGTCAGCATGCCAATCTGTGTCGCAAGTGCATCGGATGTGGTATTATTTCCGTTTAAATATTCACTTGCAGCAATCTGGTTCGCTATAATTTGAGTCTGGCTTTTGACCTCACTTTCGCGAATAGATAATGCTCTCGCCTCATAGGAGGATAAAATCGTAGCAGCAACAATAAAGGTTGGAATGATTGCCACCAAAATGATACTTACAATAAGACGAAATTTTAAACTCTTAAAAAAAGGAATGAATCCCGACTTCTTATGCATGGAACTGCCCCTTTGTTACTTCTGAATATAATAATATCCCACACCCCATTTGGTATGAACGTACTTTGGTTCACTTGGGTTGCTTTCAATCTTTTCTCTTAATCGACGTACATGTACGTCTACTGTTCGAACATCACCCGGATAATCCTGTCCCCATACGGTTTCTAACAGCTGCTCTCTGCTATACACCTTGTTCTCGTTTTTTACGAAAAGCTCCAGCAATTCGAATTCTCTTCCTGTCAGATTCACCTCTACCCCTTTGATAAAGAGACGATGACTCTCGCAATCCAGCTTCAAATCTCCTTTTTCGATTACAGCAGCTCCGGCTTCTTTTGTCCTGCCACCGGAGGTTCTACGCATAATCGCTTTGATTCTTGCCTTTACCTCAAGAATATTAAAAGGCTTCGTAATATAATCATCTGCACCGTATTCAAGACCCAGAATCTTATCCATGTCGTCGCCCTTTGCCGTTAACATTACAATCGGCATATCTGAGAATTCACGAATTGCCTGACACACCTCAAACCCGTCCATCTTTGGAAGCATAACATCCAAA
>CAYMYV010000052.1:0-10800 GCA_964394775.1 uncultured Lachnobacterium sp.
CCAAGTCACCAATTACGTTACGAAGTGTAGTAGCTGTTAAGTTTTCAATCGCCATAATTGGATTTTCAACACCGTAAGCATAGAGCTTAGGGTCTGTAATCTGGAAATACACTACGGTATCAATCTGCATGGTAACGTTATCCTTTGTAATAACCGGCTGTGGTGGGAAATCAACCACCTGTTCTTTCAAAAGAACTCTTTTTGCTACGCGGTCAACAAATGGAACCTTAAAGTGCATACCTACATTCCATGTATCGAGATATACACCAAGTCTTTCGATTACCATGGCATTTGCCTGTGGTACGATTTTCACGCAGCTTGTCAATATAACAAGTGCAATTACAATTACGATGATTGCGACAATAAATGGGCCCATAAACTATTCCTCCTCTACTTTTTCTACAATTAGTTTCACGCCATTAATTTGGAGAACTCGAACGAGTTCACCCTCTTCAATAATCATTTCATCATCCGCGGTACGCACTGCCCAATCCTGTCCATGAACAATTGCTCTACCGGTACGATCTAAGTTACTTACGCGTTCGGTGACACGAACCTCTTCGCCAATCGCGCGGTCTGCATTCGTGCTTTGCTTCTTTCCATTCAGGAACTTATCCGCCCAGGAGCGCGTCGCTGCAAGAAGTCCGAATGCTACAATAAGAAATGCAATAATCTGCAAAATCAGATTACCGTTTAACATCGCAACCAAAAGTGCTGCCAGTCCGCCTGCTGCAAACCAAATGGATGTCAGCGTCACGGTCGATAATTCAATTGCAACAAATATAATGATTACGATTAACCATAAAACCAAATATGGATTAAATCCATCTAAAAAACTGGCTGCTAATAACATATGTCTCCCCCTTTCTTTTTATAAGCTTATTGTACACCTTATTTTTTCTTTCTCAAGTGCTTTAAGAAAGTGTTAAGGTTAATTAATGATAATAATAAATGCCTTTCTATAACCCCATTGGTTCTGGTACAGGTTCAGGCTCCAGCCATGCATCTGTACAATTTTCTTTGCGATGGAAAGTCCCAAGCCATTACCTCCCTTGGTTCTACGGGATTTATCACCCACTGCAAAAGGCTCAAATATATGCTTTGCCATATCTTCATCAATCAAATTTCCGTCATCCGAAATCACAACGACAATTCTGCCCAATTCCTGACGTAGCTCCAGCATAATCTTCGTTCCTGCCTCATTGTGGCGAATCGCATTGGTAATAATATTGGTAATCACTCTGGAAAACTGTAAGGCATCTGCCTTAACCATGCATGGTTCCTCTGGAATCTCTACGATTAAATCCATATTCTTTTCTTCTACATCCGAATATAAAAGTGCTGCATTTTCACGTATGAGCTCACACAAATCCGTGTTTTCCAGCTTCAAATCAAAGCCCTCACTTCCCAGCTTTACATAGTCGAATAATAATGTAATCAGGTCGCTCATTCGCTCTGATTTGTTCGCGATAGCCTCTAGATATTCTTTCTTTTTTTCCTCGTCCGTAACCATTCCATCGTTAATTGCTTTGGAATACCCCGCGATGGTGGTAATTGGTGTACGAAGGTCGTGAGCGATGTCTGACAGCATGAGGTTTCTCTGTTTCTCATAGCTGCGCCGAATTTCTTCTCTTTCTCGCGCCATACGCTGTACTTCCTCTGTTACCGAACGGGTAAACATCAGTAACGTAAGAAGCAGCGGAATCACAAACAATACAACTGTGACAATCAATAAAATCAGTGGAAATTGCTCTGCCCACAATAGCTTCTGAAAATATCCAATCAATAACAACACCAGATATTCGGACATTACCACAAATATGAGACTTACCAAAAATCGGCTGATTAAGAAAATTTGAAAATCCACAACCTGTTTTTTCATACTTCCACCCGCCTACTTCTCTAATCGATAGCCTAAGCCACGAATCGTCTTAATGTATGCAGATGGGTCTTCGTCTAGTTTGTCTCGAAGCTTACTAATACATACCATAATGTTATTATCTGCTACAATAAAGACTTCGCCCCATCCATATTCATAAATCTGCTGCTTCGTAAACACCTTGCCCGGATGCTTCATAAACAGCTCCATAATTTTGTATTCTACCGAGGTTAAATCAATTACCTCATCTCCCTTTTTTAACTCACAGGCATCCGGGTCCAAGGTCAAATCCTTCACCCGAATCACTTCCTTTACCCCTGCATTGGTTCCAAGTGCATAAAAACGGCGAATATTCGAATTGACTCTGGCAACTGCTTCTAACGGATTAAACGGCTTTGCCATATAATCGTCTGCTCCAAGGTTCAGTCCCAGAATTTTCTCAGAATCTGCGTCCTTAGCAGACAAAATCATAACCGGAATGTTATTGTCCTTGCGTAGCTCACGAAGTACATGATATCCATCAATCTTAGGCATCATAATATCTAAAATACATAAATCGATGTGTTGGCTGCGCAGAATCTCAAGCGCCTGCTGCCCATCCTCCGCTTCTACTACCTGATACTTCTCATTTTCCAAATACAAACGAAGAAGCTCTCTAATTTCTTTTTCATCATCTGCGATAAGAATTGTATATTCCATAATGCTCCTACGGTTCTTCCCTATTAATGTTGATGTCGATATTTATTTCCGCCGGCTGCTCCATTTCTGCCTGTGGTTCCGGTGTCACCTGCCTATATGGGTTCATGTTCTGATATGGGTTTCCCATGTTCATGCTTGCAGCTGCAAGTGCCGGTCTGCCATGCATCAGACTAAGCTCCTCATAGAGAGCAGCATTGGTCATCTGTATGTATGGATTTACATAGAAAATGCCTAAAATACCAGATGTAAGTCCTGATAAAAGCTCCCATCCGATAAAGGATAAATCTAATACAAATGCATCCCACTTCTGTCCGTCCATCATCTGTTTGCTGATTGAAAATGCCTGTTCCTTCGTAAGATTCGGATTCTCTGCTAAAAGATACGGAATCATACGATATTCGTAAGATTTAACGATACCCGGAATGATAAATAACAGCGTCCATAATATCTGATACAGGGATCTATAGAACATAACCATCGCAACGTTCTTATAATTGTTATCAAACGAATATAACAATTCTTTTACTTCTGCCTTTTCATTTAAGGATTTGAAGAAGAATCGGTTAGCACCGACCGTTATCGGATTGCTGATAAATCCTGCCCAGACCAGACCGATGGCAATTCCGACCACCATTATCAGAAGCACCATTATCAAAACAACAATAACGATGATTACAACCATGCCTGCACTACCTTCATCTAGCATAGGAATATCTATTGCTTCATAATAGAATTGATAATCATCCTCAAATTCGAAACCGGAATCATCGTACCAAGAACCACTATCAAAATATCCTTCTCCATAACCATCATTTTCAAAATCATCAGGGATTTGGAAAATATCCTCGCCCATAGAAGAAAACTCATAATTGATATTAGAACCAATTCCTCCTGCGATAATCGCAAACAAGAAGGTTACAACCACTACCTTCCAATAATTTAATTTAAACGTATATTTTGCTTTTGCCTTAAGTTGCGCTCTGGACCACATATCCACTACCTCCTGCATTTTATGAATTGATATTAACATGAATTTCTTAGAAACAGAAGCTAAGAACCTTAAGCTAACCTTAATTTACTTCATATTTCTAATATAAAAAGCTATCTCATACGGCATTCTCTCTTCCGGCGAATCTAAATTCGTATCCAGAAGCTTTTTAATATTGTTAATACGGTAAATAACTGTATTTCGATGTGTGAACATCGCTTCAGAAACCGCCTGAATACTTCCATCATACCTTAGGTACAATTCTAGTGTCTGGGCATAGTTTGCATGATGCTTTTTGTCATAATCATCCAGTGGCTTTAGCGGGCATTCCTCCATCTCCCTTAGCAATGCCTCATCCCTGACGGCATATAGCAGACGATAAATTCCCATATTATCATAATACAGCAAATCCCTCTTCTTACGATACGCCATGGTCACAGCCGCCTTTGCCCTATCGTAGCAGCAGTGCAGCTGGGAAATGTCCTTAAGACAGGTTCCAACACCCACGTACATTGGCACATCCGGCATACGCATTTTCACACGCTTCACCATGCCCTCGATGATTTCGGTCATATCCTTATATCCCACATCATTCATCACAAGTACGAAGTTGGAATCATAGTAGAAAAAGCAACCGTTATGGCTGATATTCTCCAGATACAATTGCATACGATATCCCATACGCTTGCGCTCTACAGTGTCCATGGCATCCAAACCATCTGTCGTAAGAAGTGCTACCTGAAAGGTTCCATCCACATCAAAATACGGCAGCAGCTCCATTCGATAATTCTCCATATTATCCGGCTCTTCTATTGCTCGAATAAACGCGCCCTCGATTCTGTCATCTGCAATTCCCTGGAAAAATACACGTGCAGTGATATCCTTAATCATCTCCGCCAAAACCACCTCCCATGGAACCGTTAGGAGTGGCAAATCATGCGCGTCGCACATATCAATGATTTCCTGCGGGACTTTATCAATGTATTCGCCCGTATTTATCACCAGACCGGATGCATGACTATCTAACAGCGCCTGCACCAGCTCTCTTAGCTTTTGTGTGCTGGTAAACCCAATTCCTGTAGTAACTGCCAGCTCTTTTCCCGCAAAATGCTTTGTTACATTTACATCCTCCAGCATCAAAAGCCAGCTAATCGAATTTGACCACCCATTTTTCCCACCGATTAGCTCCATGTGATACTGATCCTTGGAAAACACCAGCATGTCTTCAATCGTAAATCCCATATTCTTTCTCCCTTGCATATTATCTACTGCAATTATAGCACCTTTTTTGTGCTGTGAGTACATATTATTGTAATTCTTTTTATATTTTCAGTCTATTGGAAATATTTTTTAATCTGTTAATATAAAGCATGTAGAGGAAAACACCTCTATTCCATATAAGAATCATTTTTTCATAATATTTATTCCTAACACGAAAAAAAGAACCCCGATGGGGTTCTTTTTTTATTCATTATTTTCTTTATCCTGCTCTTTTTCCCAATCTTCAATCATTTTCTTATCACGATTATTTCGAATGAATACATAGATTAAACTGCCTACGATTAAAACGGCAATCAGGATTGGAATCCATCCTCCATACTCAAAAATCACCTTTGTTGGCGTAGGTAACGCCACATCTAAATGTCCCCAGTTTAACATATTCCATCCTCCTTATTTTAGTGTTTTATACAAACAGTACGCACTGCCCAAAGACAAAAACACAACTAATACACTATTAATTGTAGTTCCAAAGCTTCCCAAAAGCAACACCGGAAGCATTCCCACAAATAGCGCCAGCGTAGTTACTCCAAACGCAAGCCCCGGGTTATTCTTAATCACACTAAGCAGCATACCGAAGGTAATTGACATCGTAAGTGAGAATAAGAATACTCCAATAATGGAAATCCACATGATTTTATTTCCCACCAGAAGAAACGGTATGCTAAGAAGACTCGACCATACACCTACTCTTTTGGCGCCATATTTATCTGCCAGATATCCGCCTGCTGCTTTTCCAATGCCCATGATAAAAAACAGTAAAAACGACTGCCACAGCTCCTTTTTCCATGATATTGGAATGGCATATCCAATAAAGGAACGAACCGCGGTCACAGCAAACGCTGCCAAAATAATCATCCAATCTGCTTTTTCTTCTTTTACAAGTGCAAACCTGGGAATCGGGCCTTCTGTAAGCCACATCTTATTGGTCGCTAACACTAAAACTTCTATGATGACCATCATTGCAAGCAGTACATAACGGCTAACGCCTGCTGCCCCTAAGGTTTGCCCGATGATTAGTCCAAAGGAACCACCGCCTACAAACAACGCACTTGGAAACAGCTTCCCTTCACTGCATATCGTTGTCGCAATCGCGCCTGCTTCATGAAGAAATGCATTACCAAGCGCCAGCACGCCGATTCCAACCAGTGCAACAGTTTCATCCTCAGAATCCGTTATGAATAACGAAATCGCCATAAGGACTACGCCAATACTTGCAATATCCACCTTGCGGAATACGTTATTTAGCTGGCCGATAAGTCCTTGCGTCGCAAATGCAAAATAGTCGTAAACAATTGCCACCATAAAGGACAGACCTAAGCCAAACTTGTCATATAAGATAGAAAAACACACAACTTCCGTTAATCCGTGAACCAAAAAATATGCCCACGGCAGCAGTTTTTTCTCATTTGTTTTCATATATTGTTACCCCACGATTGATATCAGCCAACTTCCCAGCAAGAAGGAAATGGCATTTGCTATGTAACAAATCACTATCAGTTTTTTCAAAGAAAATTCCTTGGTGGTAAAATAAAACATCCCGGCTTCTATAATCGGAATCACAAGCTCTGCAATTATAACAAACTGCTCAATCCAATCTACATACAACAATCCCAGCATAAAAATCGCAGTATTTAATGTCAGATTAGTAATTCCGTTAATCAAAATAAAATTCCCCATCAATTTTTTCGTATTCTCTGCGTATCTTCCAAGGCAAAACCATATTACCGGTGCTTCCAGCACAAGTGTAATCAGCGTCGCTATTAACAAATACCCCAGAAAAACCAGAATCATCTCTTCTTCCATATAAAAAGCCCTCCCAACGTATATCTTATTATAATAACGTTGGGAAGGCAAGTTTTTCTCAGTATGTCTCATTTTAAAACTGTGGTAATTTGTCTAATGTAATAAAATAGTCACTATTATAGATTTCGTTCAAACGCTCAATGGTATTTCCCTGACTGGTGTCTGTAAGCCACGAGGTATGCCATACCATGAAATACAGCCATTGAGCACCCGTTGAAATCATCTCCTCTTCGGTTGGAATCATACAACATTCATGGAATACAATTGGCATACCCTTCGGATTGATGTCCTCACATGCCTGATACAAATGCTCATTTACCCCCGGGGTGTAACTGTCTGCTCCAACCAAATCCACATACATATCGCCAGGATACCATGCATTCATTTCTTTTGCATTTCCGGAATATCCATATACCCAAATCAGGTTATCAAGTCCCCAGTACTCTGTGTAACGGTTATACATCAGCTGCCAGAGCTTCACAAAATTCTCGCTTCCACCTTTGCTCCACCAGAACCAGCCACCATCCAGCTCATGAAATGGTCTCCAAAGCACCGGGACACCTGCAGCCTCTAATTTCTGCAACGCCGGCACTGCCCGGTCCATTCCTTCCAGTAACGCATTGTAGGTATCTGAACCTGGAACAAAAGCTTCCTCCCAGTTAATATTGTCTTCTAAGCACTCTTTATATCCACTTGCAAAATCCGCACCTGTATGCCAGCAAATAGTAACAATTCCGCCTTTTTCCCACCATTGAGTGGAACGCTCTACAACACCATCGAAGTCATTTGAAATAAAATCCAAGCCTCGAATGGCTGGTAATTTTCCGGTGTTCTCTTTGATATAGTTCATCTCATAATCCGGCGTTCCCATGCTTGTGGATTCCATCTGGCCTGTCAGGCATGCGTTTTTATAGGTTTTCCTCAGATACTCGTATAATATTTTCGCGCTTTCGATGGAATTCTCATTGGAAAGTTTTCCTGTGTATGTATACATAATCTGTTCCCTCTCTCTTTGCTCTTCATCCGACCCATCATCTTTTTTGTATTATAACATTAATTTTGCAGAAATACACTTGTATTGCCACACTATAATTACATCTGTTTCCCATCTATCTGTGCATGTTTTATTCTTAATATTTGTGCTGTAAGACCAAATATCATTTCCCCTTTTTAGATGCTCGTGCCATTGGAATGATTCTACTAATTTGGTAGTATTATCCCAGAGGAACCCATAAATCATATGTTTATATAGAAGGAGAAAAAATATGTTAGGAACAGTTAGAGAACCATTACCAATGGAATGTACCATGCCAAGCTGGATGCAGGGCGAGAGATATATTTACTGTGATCGTTTTGAAAACGATTTTGTTCATGCGAAGAAGGCTTCTGTGTGGACAAAGATTATGAATTTGTTTGCATAGTACATAGAAACCATCCTAGATTCATCATAACAAAAAGCCCATAAACACCAGTCTCCTGATGTCTATGGGCTCTAAATCAAAAACCAACTATATTCTTTTCTTATTCATAATCGGAATACTAACCGCAAAACAGAATACACCGCTAGCAACACATATAATCATTGCCGGCACGTAATCTTCTACATCCTTCACTCCGTAAATCAAAGAGTTGCCATCCATCAAAAATGTTGGCATGTACTTACTAAGCTTAGGCAATAGGCCGATTAAGTAACATGCCACTGCCACTCCGCCTGTACCCATAAGTACGCCGGTATTGGTATTTGCTATGGTGGAAAACAACACAAAAAGCGCTATCACCCACAAACCAAACACCCACCAGCATGCTCCGGAAAACAGCAGATTTTTCGCAATCGCATTATCCCAGAAATAATCGTTATATACATAGGTAATGCCATAGTTCATCCAGTAACCCACTGTCCACAAAATGATGAGCATGGTTACCTTCGCAAAAACAACAGTTCTTCGATGCAACCCCTTTGTCAAAGCTAACACCAAAGTCCCTGTTTGATATTCTTTGGTAAAAATACTACTTTCTACAATCACAAAAATAATAAGTGCCATTGGAATGTTCTTGTAGAACTGTACCCAAGAGTCAAATGCGTCGACCTCTACTGTAGTAACCACCATTCCACTTTCTTCTAGGGATTCTGCCATTACTTCAAGAAGCCATGGGGTAAGCTTTGCCATAGCAGGGTTCATAATTCCAAATAGTACAAACACAATTCCAAGTATCACTAATTTACTTGAGCGCATTTGTTCCATCCACTCTTTTTTCATAAACGCGATAAAAGACCTCATTCCTTAACCACCTCCATAAACAAAGATTCTAATGATGGTTCCATACGCTCGATTTTTAACATCCCAATTTTCTCATTTGCGATATACTGCAGCACTTCGAATAATGTATGGTCTTTTTCATAAAACTCTACTCGATTTGAACCGATTTGCTTACAATCAGAAAATGCTTTGACGATATTTGGAGCTGCACTTTCCAATTCTGTTTCCAAAAGATATTTTTCCGTCCGGTATCCCGCTTTAATTTCTGACAGTTTTCCCTGCATGGTTACTACGCCATCGTTTAAAAATGCTACATCTGTGCAAATTCGTTCCACATCAGTAAGAATGTGCGTAGAAAATAACACCGTAGTCTGTTCGCGAACTGCCAGAAGAATGTCCAATATCTCTTTTCTACCGACCGGGTCAAGCGCAGAGGTTGGTTCATCACAAATCAGAAGCTTGGGACGGCTAAGAAGGGCCTGAGCAATACCGAGACGCTGCTTCATACCTCTGGAAAAGCCTTTGATACGGTGTTTTTCGCTTCCAAGTCCCACCAAATCGAGCAGTTCTGTGACACGTGGCCTTATTTCCTCTTTTTTCATCCCGGTAATTTCCCCACAAAAGGTCAGGTATTCCTTAGCATTCATAAAAGAATAATACTCTGGCACATCCGGAAGATATCCAATATGACGATTTGTCTTAGTCTGTCCATAAGTAACAGGCTCTCCTGCTACCATAATCTCTCCACAGTCCGGTTTCATAAGACCTAATACCATCTTCATAGTAGTGGTTTTACCAGCCCCATTTTTTCCGATGAAACCAAAAATGCTATTCTCTGGCACCGATAGCTCCAAGCCCTTTAAAACCGCTTTGTCGCCGAAACTCTTTTGAAGATTGGTTATTTGCAAAATATTCATCTTATTCCTCCTCTTTTCCGAGCAAGAAATATAAAACTGGTCCTACAAAGTTCATTAATACGATTACTACCACTAACCAGAGTGTACGATTTCCTCTTTTATAGTTCTTATGTGTTAAAATATGATACAGCGTATACGCCAGTAAACCAAATTGCACAATTACAAGCGGAATCAGGAATGGCAAAAATTCCATAATCTCATTCATTTATTTGTCCTCCTCTCCATAAGTTTCTACGCAAAATCCTTTATGTCCACAACAAGTACAGGTCACTTTTCTAAGCGTTGGGGTATGCCTTGCCCAAAATGCTTCCTTAATATTCGGTTTAAACATCTCATGGCACTCTGGGCAAATATACGCAACTCTCTTGAAATAATAGTTTGATATCCATATTGCATACGGCACCATTACCACCAAATAGATGAAACACGGCCACCAGATTCCTGTGATAATCCCATAAATAACTCCAAACCATTCTAACAGCGTCATCGGGATTCCGGATATCAAAAGAATGGCATGAAGTTTTCTCATATTCCTTTTATTTTCCATCATATAAGCTATATCACCTATTGATTCAACCGAGAAATTCTCTACGCTTTTTAACTCTTTTCTCATCTGGTCTAACAAATCAAGCTTGTTCTGGCGGTCCCTTAGTTCTTCCTGCAAGAGTTTCTCCTGCTGCTCTATGAGAACGGAAATGACCTTCCCAGGCTCTTCTTCTGACAGCAATTCTTCTATACTATTAATGGAAATTCCTGCATCCCGGAGAAAACATATAATCTTCATTCGTTTTACATCTTCTTCTGAATAAAGTCTTCTGCCACCCTCGCTTAACTCAGATGGAATGAGAATGTTTCTTGTGTCGTAGTACTGCACGGTTCGAACCGACACTCCACAAAGCTTTGCAACTTCTCCAGTCGTGTACAACATAGCTTTTCACCTCCTTACGATGCTTATAGTATCTTATTACGTAGCGT
>CAYMYV010000053.1:0-10771 GCA_964394775.1 uncultured Lachnobacterium sp.
AGAAGAAAAATACCAATCAGCGTGACGTCAGCGGAGAATCAGTGCAGCAGGGCATGTTAAAGCTGTTAGAGGGCGCAGAAATTGAAGTGCCGGTTGGAGCAAGCAGCAAGAATGCCATGGTTCCGATGACTATGATTAACACCAAGAATATTTTATTTATCTGCGGCGGTGCGTTCCCGGGATTGGAGGATATCATCAAGGAACGCTTAAACAAAGCTGCATCTATCGGATTTAAGGCAGACCTAAAGGATAAGTATGATAACGATGAGAACCTCCTCAATCAGGTGACAGTAGAGGATGTTCGTAAGTTTGGAATGATTCCGGAATTTATTGGTCGTCTTCCAATGATGTTTACGCTTGAGGCATTGACAGAGGATATGCTGGTGTCGATTCTGACAGAGCCGAAAAATTCGATTGTGAAGCAGTATCAGAAGCTGTTGGCAATGGACGAGGTTCGTCTGGAGTTTGAGGAAGCGGCACTTCGCACAATTGCAAGGAAGGCAAAAGAGAAAAAGGTGGGTGCGCGAGCACTTCGTGCCATTATTGAAGAGTTCATGCTGGATATCATGTATGAGATTCCTAAGGATGACAACATCGGTATGGTAACAATTACGGAAGATTATATCGAGAAAAAGGGCGGACCGGTCATTGCTATGAGAGGCTGCCTGCAACTGGAAGACAAAACTGGCAAAAATTAAATCTGGAATTAATAACTTAACAACTGGGCCGGATAATAAAATCAAAGAAACGAACCGGTAGGTGGAACGGATAATTAAATCAAAGAAACGAACCGGAGAAGGAACGGATAATTAAGTCGAAGAAATGAACCGGTAGGTGGAACGGATAATTAAGTCGAAGAAATGAACCGGTAGGTGGAACGGATAATTAAATCAAAGAAACGAACCGGAGAAGGAACGGGGAAAGACGGAAGGTAACTATGAGAATTATACACTGTGCAGATTTACATTTGGATTCGAAAATGACAGCGAACCTGACGAAGGAACAGGCAAGGGAACGTAAGGGGGAAATATTGCGTACCTTCGGCAAGATGGTAGAGTATGCCAAAAAGAATAGTGTAACCGCGATTATTATTGCAGGTGATTTGTTTGATACCAGAAATGTCACGGTAAACGTTCGCAATGCAGTGCGTGATATGATTTGGAAAAATCCGGAGATTGATTTCCTGTATTTAAGGGGCAATCATGATACCGATAACTTCCTGTCAAAGCTGGATGAGATACCGGATAATTTATGTCTGTTTGGTGATAAATGGATGACCTACAGCTATGACAAGGTTACGATTACGGGAATTGAACTGGATGCAGAGAATACCCTGACGGCATACAATTCCCTGGTGTTGGACCATGACAAATTCAACATCGTTACCATGCATGGACAATTGACAGGGTATAAGAGCAAGGATAAGACAGAGGTCATCAGTCTGGATGATTTGAAGAATAAAAATATCGATTACTTAGCGCTCGGTCATGTACATTCCTTCCAGATGGATAGGCTGGATAATCGAGGCGTGTACTGCTATTCAGGCTGCTTGGAAGGAAGAGGCTTTGATGAATGCGGACCAAAGGGCTTTGTAGTATTGGATATCAATCCAAAGACACGTGAGGCAAGTGCACAGTTTGTACCGGTGGCAGCACGTACCTTTTATGAATTGCCTGTAGATGTAACGGGAATTCTGACGACACAGGATGCAGCGGACCGCATGGAAGCCGCAATTGCAGACTCCGGCTATTCGTCCAACAGCCTTGTAAAATTCATTCTTCATGGGGAAGTGGATGTAGAATGCGAATTAAATATTGAATTTTTGGAAGAACAGTTTGCAGAGTATTTCTATTTTTCCAAGGTATACGATGAGACAAAGCTATGGGTAAATTATGAGGATTATGCCAACGACATTTCTCTTAAGGGAGAATTTATCCGTATGGTATGCGCGTCAGAGCTTTCCAACGAAGAAAAATTACTTGTGATTCGTGCGGGAATTCAAGCATTACAGGGAGAGGAGATTAACCTATGAAATTAATTGCATGTCACATTGAGAATTTCGGCAAGTTATCTGACCTTTCCGTAGAATTTGCCGATGGAATCAATGTTATCAATGAATCCAATGCGTGGGGGAAGAGTACCCTTGCAGCATTTTTGAAGGTAATGTTTTATGGACTGGATGCCAAAAAAGACCCAAAAGCATTCGATAAGGAACGTAATATCTATCGTCCCTGGCAGGGAGGCTCCTTTGGAGGAGAGGTAGATTTTGAGGTGGATGGAAGGTGCTACCGCATCAGCAGAAGCTTTGGCCGTACCGAGAAGAACGACGAATTCCACCTATACGATTTAAACACCAATCTGGAATCAGAGGATTATTCCGGTGAGATTGGATTGGAATTATTTGAGTTAGACAGTGCTTCCTTCAAAAGAAGTATTTACATAGCACAGAACGATTGTGCAAGTGCAACCTCTGACAGCATCAATGCCAAGCTTGGCAATCTGGCAGAGAATACCGATGATATCAATAATTTTGAGGAGGCAAGCAGCCGTATGAAGGCAATGCTTCTGGCGCTTACACCTGACCGTGTGACAGGAAGCATCAAGAAGCGTAAGGGACAGATTACACACTTAGAGCAGGAGATTCGTTCCTTTGAGTCTGCTCAAACAGGCTTGGATGGTGTAAAAGCTATGGAATTAAGGGTGCAGGAGCAGGTGGATGAGATGCAGAATATCCGTAAGGATTATGCAGCTGCGCTTGTGATTGCCAGCGAAGATGCCCGCCGCAAAGAGCTGTACGCGCAATACGATGCTCTGTGCCGGGAGGTGGCAGAAAAAGAAGAGAGAATGAATGCTTTCCAAAGCATTTTTGGAGCAGGGGTTCCAACCGAGCAGGAATTTGAGCAGCAGATGAAAAATGTGCGTCTGATGGAGGATGCAAAAGCAATGGTTCGCAATCAGACCTTCACGGAAGCAGAACAGGAGGAGTGGAATAAGCTTAGCGGAATGTTTGAGTCTGAGATTCCGGCCGAGGACCGTATTGATGCGGCGATTCATATGCTCTCCGAGGTAGATAAGCAGAAGGAAGAAATTGCCCGCCAGGAAACTACGCTGGAGATGTATGATACCGAGCTGAAAAAAGAAGTAGAAGAGCCTCATTTTGGAAAAGGCTATCGTGTACTTCTGTTCTTGGGCATTGGAATTATGCTGGTAGGAGCAGTGGTGTTGGTATTGGATTATTTAGGTGTGCTTCCAATTGAGCCATCTTATTTGAAGGATATTCCACTCACTATCATCAGCCTGGCAGCAGTGGCAGCATTTGGCGTCGGAACCATTTTCTTTGTGATTGGTATGATATTAGGCCACAGAACAAAAGTGAAAAAGCAGAAATGGATTCAGGCAATGGAAACTGCGCGCTTGGAGCTAGAGGGCATGTATCACGTACTGGAAGAGACCATAACCGCCATGAAGGAGGATGTTCGTCAGGTAAACAGCACAATTGGAGAATTCCTTGGCAATTACCGTGTATATTGTGAGGTAAAGGATTATCAGTCTCGTTTATATGCACTTAAGAGTCAGATTCATGAATATGAGCGTATGATGGCGCGTCAGGATGCAGTTGTTCGTGAGAATGAAAATATAGAGAGCCTTCGCACAGAGGTGCTGGCATTTGCAAAGAAATATGAGGTCGTAATAGATGGTGATATGGCTGTGGCACTGCGTGCCTTGCAGAATAAAGCAGCCGAATATCAAATGGCAATTCATGTATATCAGGAGAGCGTAAGTAAGAAGGAAGCATTTGAAAAGCGTCAGGATAAGACCTTCTGGACCAGAGAAATGCGCTGTCCATATACGGTTGAAGAATTAAATACCATGATTCAGGAAGCCGACAGGAGCTTGGAGGAATTGAAGGATACCCGTGCACAGTATCGTAAGCAGCTGGAAGAGCTGGAAGAACAGCTTGACCTTCGTGATGAGAAGGAAGCTGAGCTACAGGAGATGAAGGAGCTTCAGGATAGCGAAATCAGAAAATACAATCTGCTTGGCGTGACATATGATTTCCTTCAGAAAGCGAAGGAGCAGCTGACCGCACGATATATGGAACCAATCGCAAAAGGTTTTTCTAAGTATTACCAGATGTTGACCGGGGATGATAGCGGAAATTGGCAGATTGATGCCAATATTAACCTAAAGGTTCGCGAATTTGGTGAGCTACGTGAGACCAAATGGCTTTCCGCAGGATATCAGGATTTGATTGGCGTATGTATGAGACTTGCACTGGTAGATGCCATGTATGAGGAGGAAAAACCATTCCTTATATTAGATGACCCATTTGTCAATTTAGATGAAGAAAAAGTAGAATGCGGAAATAAATTACTCCTCTCTGTAGCAGAAGAATATCAGGTGATTTATTTTACCTGCCACGATAGCAGAAGCCCGATATAATTTGCAGATTCTTAGCGCTTTAAACTTGAAAAGCGTAATGTGATTTGCTAAGATAAAATCATAGAAGAAAGTACTTTTTTTACCAAGGAGAAAAGTGGATGCGAGATGGTGTTTTTTTGAATAAAATAAAACAGAATAAAGCTTTTACACTCCTGGAAATGTTAGTTGTAGTAGCGATTATGGTGATACTGATGGCGTTTTCTGCCCTGACTATCAGTGGCTGGACTCAGACCTTTAAGATGACAGAGATTAACAATTATGCCAAGTTGATTTATTTGGAGGCACAGAATCAGTTGGCTGCCAAAGAAGTAGAGGGCGGATTGTTAGAATTCTATGATGAGATTATGGATGCAGGAACACCATTTCTTACGGTTGCGCCGAAGGACTACGAGGAGGGCGATGAAACATGGAATCAGCTGTGCTATGTGACAAATCTTGGTGGAGTCAATTCCATTTTGAAACAGCTTATTCCTGAAAACGCATATGTAAATGACATGGGTGGCTATTATGTCATCGAGATGAATCCACAGACGGGCGATATTTACGCTGTTTTTTACTGGGAAGCAGACAATGCGGATATATCCGGATATTCTGATATTATCAATTATGACAGAGATGCGGATACCAGAAAAAGCATCGCGTTGGGATATTATGGTGGAGCGCTGCTGTTAGATGAAGCAACCATGTCTGCACCATTTGAACTGGATCAGAAGGTAGAGGTTATTAACGGAGAAGAGCTTTATCTTAAGATTTCCTTTAAAAACTCAGATGTTTTAAAGCACTATTATTCCACAAGTCTGCAGATAGAATGTACCGTTCGCGATGAGAAGGGCGACGACGGTTATGTATGGACCACAGATGTGGATGTAAGTGCAGGAAAAAATTTGATAGTAAACAATGGCCGCATGGAAATCTATGTATTATTAGACAGCATGCAGCAGAGCATTGAACAGATAACAAGTGATATATATGGCAATAGCCTGACCGCAGGCGATAACCTGACGGTTGAGGTAAATAGTAAGTTCTCACAGGGTGCTTATTACTGTGAAGAAACAACTAAAATTGATACAGGCTTTAACAGCCTCTTTGCTGCAAAGAAGGTAGAGTCAGATACAACGACTATCTATATCAGCAAGCTGCGCCATTTGAGAAATCTGGATTTGGCGCATTACAATGGTGAAAGTGGAGCTGCAAATTATGTCATCGAGATATCTGCGGATATTGATATGGAGACCACAGAATGCGTGTGGTCAGGAGATACCTATCTGGGAAGCTCGGTAGGAAGACTGGTCTATGGCGTTACTCCAATTGTAAATGATGCGGTATTAAATAATACGAGTGGCACGACCACCATCAATGGTGCGAATCATATACTTAAGAATTTTTTGGTTACCGCCAGTGGCAATAATGCCGGTCTTTTTGCCAGTGCAGAGAATGTGGTGTTTCAGAATATCCATTTGGTGGATATTACGATAAAAGCCAATGGCTACAATAATGTTGGTGCTTTGGTTGGAAGTATTCGAGGCGGAAGCATAGAGAATTGTGGGGTATATCTGTCCACCTATTCTACAAGCGGAGGCAGCAAGCTGTATTATAGCGAGGTGGAGAGTGAGAGCCACGGAAATAAGATGGAAGAGCGCTATGATACCTTCTGTATAAACGGTGCAGAGAATGTTGGAGGACTATGTGGTAAGGTTTCTGATGGAACTGTACTTACAAAGGCTTATTCGGCAATCAAGGTAAAGGGCAGCACCAATGTGGGTGGTTTAATCGGTAATGCGGATTCTGCAGTAATTACCAACTCCTATGCATCCGGAGATGTTGTAGGTAATGTAATTTATACGGGTGGATTCATCGGTTACGCTACAATGCTTAACGTGACAGATGCGTATTCCACAAGTAATGTATATGGTGCAGATATCATAGGCGGTTTGCTGGGATATACAGACAATAGTAATTATAAGAATTGTTATTCCTATGGCGAAGTATTGACGCTTGCAGGAACGACGAATTTTGATGTAAATGATGACGGAACGATTAACGTTGCAGATGGAGATATCCGCGCAGGTGGACTTCTTAGTATTGCGGGCTGTGGGGAGAACACGGTAAGTGTAGATAATACCTGTTTCTATATGACACAGAGTCTCTATAACAATCATGGAGAATTTGATGGATTTACAGAGCTGGGTAAGGGTTATGGTAATTTGGTAGTAAATGAGCTCACAGCAAACAGCTCATATCCTTATGACGCAACGCTTCTGTACAAGGTGTTCCCATTTAATGCTGTTATGGAGCATCATTATGGGAACTGGGCATTGCAGTACCTGGTAAATACCTCTTTGGTATATTACGAGAAATATGCAAATGGCTCCTATGGATATTATTGTGTAACCACATTGACCAAGGATGATGGAAGCCTTGCGGATGGTTATGTATGGGTGCTTGATACACTTCGTAAGACAGAGTGTATTGAAGACGGTTACGCTTTGCTTAGTAGATATTATCTGGAGAAGTTTGATTATGAGCTACAGATTGGCTCTACAGGTACTACGGATGTAAGTGGTACGTTAACAGTAGGGGATACGTTTTCCGGTGATACGGCAGTTTTGTTAAGACAGCAGGGATTCCTGGAATTCAAGGCATATGAACCAATTGAGGATGCTACAGATTCTGATTATACCGCAGATTATACCAATGAAGCAGTTAAGGATATTTTCTCAATTAGCGGAATGTATCTGTATCAGCTTCCGTATGATTTGCAGTGTACAGACAGATATTACGTAACAAATTTCTATGACAAGTTTATCGTATACAACGGTATGGAAAAAGCAAACGATGCAGAGGATGCCGCTCCGGTGATTGGAGGAACCTCTGCAACAGAAGGGGTATCCTTCTTCTATTGTCCGCACTTTGCAAAGACTGCCGTTAACCCGGGAACGAGTGGAGAGGATGATAGTCAGCTAATGAATCCTGCAGTGGTTCATGTACGCTCTGCACGACAGCTCAACGCCTTGGGCCGTTATCCATATTACTGGAACGAAGAAGGTGGTATGGCAGATGAGATGACATATCTTCAGGAGGTAGACATCAACTTCGGAACATATGCAGATGTTGATGGCGATTATAGCACGCATACAGACAAAACATATTGTGGCGTGTCATTTAACCTTATGGATACAAGTGAATCTAATGTGGTACGAAATGTACCAATTGGTATGCCAAGCTATTCTGATACATATAAGCAGTTCCAGAATACTTATGATGGTGGATGTTATAAGATTATTGACTATTGTCTGGTATCGGATCAGCAGTTTGTAGGACTTTTTGGAGAGACCAAGGGTGCAACCTTAAGGAATATCGTAATGGTTGTTTCCGCAGAAGGACAGGGACGAGTTGTTTCAGAGAATTTCTATGATGAATCCGGTGATGGAAACCACAAGAGAGGTGGCCTTGGCGCATTAGTAGGTTTGTTGTACGAAGAAAACAATACTGTTATCAACTGTGTGGCAGCAGGATATGATGTGGTCTATATCTTAAGAAATGAACCACCTAGTGGTAAAACAATTACCGTTGGTGTTGCAGTTGGAGGGCTGATTGGATTCTCTATGAGTAGTATATCCAATTGTGCAGCAGATAATGATATATTGTTCCAGCTGGAATGTGACTATAGTAAGGATACAGGAACGGTATTCCTTGGCGGATTAGCAGGAAGCTTCTTCTATGGCAGCTTATATAATTCCTACTGTGGCGGAAGCATTAGTATCACAGGTGGAGACACTTATGCATTGGAACGTCTGAGAGTAGGCGGCATGTGTCCTGGATTTTTGCAAACAGGTGATGGCGATTCAAGTATTAGTGATGATGGAACAATATATTATCAAAATCTGTATGCGTACACTAGGATTGATGATTCCGTATGGAATATTAAATCTGGTTTTTCACAGTTTATTCCGACGGTTGGAACCTTATGTTGTACGAATCCGCTTAACCAAACCTATTTAACAGGCTGGACGACGAAGTGCTTTGTTAAAGACTTGGGTTGGAGCACGTCTACGTCGAATTCTTATTATTTGTCATCGGTGATTACTCATGAAAAAACGGATGATGAGACACAGAAATATTTTATGAAGTACACATACAAGTATTTGCTTGTTCTCTCGAGGGTGCATGAGGCAACATGTAATGAAATTTCATTTGAAAGCCTGTCGGATATGACAAGTACCTATAGCTTGCAAGCAGTAAATTCATATCCATATGCGGAAGAATTACAAGGACAGGCATATCCATTCCCTGAATTTATTACAGATGCGAATGGTAACTATATACACTATGGCGATTGGCCGACAGAGTAAGCCAAAAGATAAGATAAAAGATTAACGAAGGGAGGAATGCATGATGAAGATGCTCAGGAAGAAATTGCAAAGCAAACGTGGCTCATCCATGATTCTTGCGATGGCTTTGATGCTGGTATGTGTCATGATTTCCTCCGTTATACTCGCAGCCGCTGCCAGTGGAAGCACACGTAATACAAATCGTGATGAACAGCAGCAGGCATATTTGGCCATCAGCTCCGCGACTGATTTAATCGTTGCGGATTTGACCGCCATGCAGGCATTGCAGAATCCATCGACCTTGATGGAGGAACCATTAATGTTTGTAGGACATTATGAAAGAAAGCAATATGGATGTCTGGATTGTACAATTATTGCAACCATGAATTATGGTGAAGAAGAGCTGACAGGAACAAGACTTGAGGCAGCATTTACCCCATTGCTAGAGGGGAGAGAAGAAACCGGACACTTGATATGTGATGATCCGGCAGCTCATGTAGGACAGGATATTATTGATGGGAAGCTGATTCATTCCGATTCCGGTGCAGTAAAAACAAAGGATGAATCTGCCACAACGGATATAACCGTATTAGACGATACGATTTTTGGCGAGATGATGATTGATGCGGCAGAATATGTGTATACAAAAGGTATATCCTATACGGAAGCCTTTGAGATTACCTTAGACGAAACTGCAGTATCAGACCAGCGGCTTCCAAAGGTGAGTTGTACCTTTACAATGGATACAAATTATAAAGTTGAAATTATGGTTACAGCGGAAGGAAATACCCAATCAGTGCTTATTAGTATGGAAGCGAGTGAAGCCGCAGTAGTTGATGAAGCAGAGGATGAAACAGCCTTTAGTTGTACACACAGAGTGTATTATACATATTACGATACAGAAAGTGGAGCATATGTTCAAGTGCTTGGTGAGGAGAATGAGATTCCGGGAAACAGAATTTCTACCAACACCGCAATTACATGGAATCTTCCAACTGTCGTTAAGGGGGTGACCTCTTCATGATGTGGATAAAGAAATTACAATCACAAAAAGGCGAGATGCTGGTAGAGTCCCTGATATCTATGCTAATAGCCGTATTATCTATGGGACTGATAGCCTCATCTGTGATGGCCGCATCCAGAATCAATGAAAAGAACCGGGAAAATGATGCTGCGTATAGTCAGGGCCTGCAAGCGGCAGAAGGACGCTTAGAGCTAGAAACAGAGACCTTGACACCGCAGATTACGATTACTTTTTCTTCAGATGACAGAGTTGCGGAATTGGGTGCCAATCGTTCAAGCAAAGCCGTTGATGTTGTGTTATATGGCGGTAGGGAGTTTGTAAGCTATGAACGAAAGGAGATTGAATAATGAAAAAAGTGAGAAGCAACAAGGGCTTTACCTTGGTAGAAATGCTTGCTTGTACAGTCACCTTGCTTATGGTTTGCCTTATATGTACGACGGGAATGAATCTTGCACTAAAAAGCTATGAGCAATCGATATTTGAATCAGATAGTCAGATGCTTGAATCTACGCTGAATCTATATGTGGGGGATATGTTACGATACGCCACAAGGGTTACGATTGATGAGGAATCAGCCGATAATATAGTAGAGGGATTTACGAATGCGGCATATCAGGTGTATGATGGAAATTACTATGTAGGAACGAATGGTTATCTCTACTGTACCGTCAACGATAATTCGAGTGGTGCGCTCGTGATTGGAAAAGGGAATTATGCAGAAACTCTCTGTATTAAGGGGTTTGAACTGCATTATGACGAGGCGACAGGTATTTTTACAGGAAAATATACAATTGGAAGCACATTATCCGACACATTGAGCAAGGAATGTACATTTACATACCGAACAATTGCGGATTAAGATAGGATTGGAGATTAGAGATGAAATATTGGCGTTTAGGAGACCTGCTGGTTTCTAGTGGAATTATTACATCAAAGCAATTAGAGGAAGCTCTTGAGATTCAGAAATCAACGG
>CAYMYV010000054.1:0-10734 GCA_964394775.1 uncultured Lachnobacterium sp.
TGGAAAAGGCATCAATGTATCGCAGGTGCTTAATAATCTTGATGTGGAAAATGTTTCTCTTGGATTTGTGGCCGGGTTTACTGGAAAACAACTTACAAAGATGTTAAGTGATATGGGAATTCACACGGACTTCATTGAAGTGGAAAATGGTATGACACGTATTAATGTGAAGCTTCACTCCATAAAAGATAAAGCAATTTCTCATAGCGGAGAAAATGCGTATAAGTTTGATGAAACTATGCCGGAGGATTTCGAGGAAGAAGAAACCGAAATCAACGGTCAAGGTCCGGTTGTGTCACAAGAAGAACTGGAAAAATTAATAAATAAACTCAATCAGTTGACAGAAGAAGATATTCTTGTGGTTTCCGGAAGTATTTGCAAAGGGATATCCCAGAATATCTATGCAGATATTGTGAAGCTTTGCAATGAAAAGAATATCAAAGTGGTTGTAGATGCGTCGGGTGCACTGCTTTGGAATGCATTGGAATATGGTCCATTTCTTATCAAACCAAATCATCATGAATTGGGAGATATCTTTGGCAGAGATATGAATACACAGGATGAGATTATCTTTTATGCAAGAGAATTGCAGAATCATGGGGCAAAAAATGTACTTGTTTCAATGGGCAAAAAAGGCGCAATTCTTGTGGCAGAAGATGGAGAAGTATATGAAGCAAAAGCACCACAGGGCAAGGTTATCAATGCAGTCGGTGCAGGTGATTCTATGGTTGCAGGATTTCTGACAGGTTACCTGGATACGGAGAATTATGAGGTGGCATTGAAAATGGGCATTTGTACGGGCAGTGCTTCTGCTTTTTCGGAAGGGCTCGCGACGAGAATGGAAGTAGAAAAACTGTTTTTGGCAGGGGAATAATATGAATATTGGGATAATTGAAGACGAACAAATTCATAAAGAACTATTGCAGGGATATCTTAACCAATGGAGCCGGGAGACGAAACATCCTCTGGAAATTGAGGCCTTTCCTAGTGCGGAGAGCTTTCTTTTTTCTTGGGAGGAAAAGAAGTCTTATGATGTGCTATTTGTGGATATTCAGATGAAGGCAATGAATGGCATGGATATGGCAAAGAAAATTCGTGAAAGTGACAGGAATGTGGCGATTATTTTTACTACCGGAATCACGGATTATCTGGAAGAGGGCTACGAGGTAGAAGCACTACATTATCTGATTAAGCCGATTAGTGAAGAAAAAGTACGAATCTGTATGAATAAGGTCAAGGAACGAAATAAACAGAAGAAATCTTTGTTGTTTGAGATACATGGAGAATTGACAAAAATTCCAGAAGAGCAGATTGTTTATATAGAAGCACGTGGGCATAAAACAGTCGCAGAGTTTAAGCTTTCGCAGAACTTAAATAAAATGAAGGCTGTAAAAGGTTTGGAGAATGAAAAAGAGCAGAAGGAATTTTGTACAGTTGAACTAAATGAGAGTTTTTCAAAAATAGAAAAACAGCTGGATGAGAAGCAATTTGTGAAGTGTCATCGCTCTTATCTATGTAATATTGCCTTGATACATCATATTGATAAAGAAAGTGTACACATGGATAGTGGCAGCGAGATTCCGGTAAGCCGTAGAGCATATTCAGAGGTAAATCAGGCGTTTATCCGTTATTACAAACGAGAGAGGTAAAGATATATGTACCCGATAGTAATTGGCATTTCTATTATACTAGTTATCGTGTTAACAGTGTTATTTACAAGAAGCTATATTGCAAAACAGATTGACAAGCGAACCTTTTTATATCAAAGCGATTTGCTTGAAAAGCATTGCGAAGAAGTGGAGAATATGTATCGCCAGACAAGAGGCTGGAGACATGATTATCACAATCACATTCAGACAATGAAGGCATATATGTCTATGGGACAATATGACAAAATGGAAAAATACTTGAATGAACTGGATAAAGATTTGACCACTGTAGATACCGTGATTAAAACCGGAAATGTCATGATAGACGCAATCCTAAACAGTAAGATTTCTCTGGCAAAAAGTAAGGGAATCAGCGTGGATGCAAAGGCAATTGTACCCAAAAACTTAGACACTACTATTAACGAGGTGGATTTAAGCTTAATTATCGGAAATCTGATGGACAATGCCATAGAAGCCTGTCTTAAGAACGAAAATGAAACGGAGCGTTTTATCCGGATATACATGGATATTCTAAAGGGACAGTTGTATCTATATGTCATGAATTCAGTTACGGGCAATTTGAAACGTGTTGGAAACATATATGAGTCCACCAAGGATAGCAGATACCATGGTTTTGGTCTTATGCGAATTGATAAAGTAATAGAACGTTATCATGGATACCTGGATAGGCAGGACGAGGAAGGTGTTTTTGTAACTGAGGTTATGCTTCCGCTATAAAATTATATATATGTATATATACCATTCGTGCACGAGAAAACACCGTTCGTGCACGATTTTTCTTTTTCGTCAAAATAGTATGTTATATTTTGCTGGTAGAAAAGGAGGAGTGTTGTTATGTTTGAAGTAAAAAAGAATTCCACCGTCAGTGACATTTGGTATTATATCAAGCATTATCGAAAATATGAGCCAATCGTACTGTGGTATTCGGCATTGGAAATTGTACTTAGCTCTATTTTGCCATTAATCAGTATTTATCTCCCTAAGATTGCAGTAGACTTGGTGGTGAAAGAAGCTGCTATTTTGGACGTAATAGTAATTCTAGGTGGCATTACAATTCTAAAAATGATTTTACAAAGCATTAATGGGATTGCGCATTCCGGAAAGTATATGTATTACAATGCGCAAAGAACAGTGCTAATTGCATTGCTATGCTTAAAAAACATGCGCATAAAATATGAAGACTCAGAAGCAGGAGAAATCAAAGAAGTATATTGGAAGGCCTTGACCTCATTGCAGATGGGAGATTGGTCGGCCAATAATCGTATGGTCCATAGAACCGTCCAGCTGGTAATCAGCATAATAAGCTTTTTGTTATATTCTACTGTAATTAGTAGTTTAAATATCTGGATGCTTCTGTTTGTCGTAAGTCTATCGCTAGTGTACTACATAATCGGCAATAGACATATGAAATTTCGTCAAAAAATATTAGAACAGGTATCTTTGGACGAAAGACATATGTCTACAGTAAAATCTGCTATGGGAAATGTAAAGGGTGCAAAGGATATTCGGGTATTTGGGATGAATCATTGGTTGCTCCAGCTTCGGGATATAGTTCTTGAACAGATGAAAGCTACCAATAGGAAGTTGCAGAAAAAAATATCAGTATATGAAAAAAACGGTTTTATCATTGCCGCAGTAAGAGATATCTGTGCGTATGGATATTTGTTATATCAGGCTTTGAAGGGAAATGTTTCTGTTGGTGAATTTGTATTATATTTTGGTGCAATAACAGGATTTTCTGCTTTTGTTAGCGAGATTTTAGATAGTGTTTTGGAGCTTCGTGCGGCAGCAAATGAGACAGATTATATTCGTGCGTATATGAATTTGCCGGAGGTGGACAATGTGCCAAAAGATAGTTGGTGCAATACAAAGCTTGAGACTCCAATTAAAATTGAATTTAAGAACGTAAGCTTTCGATACAAAGAAGCGCAGAAGGAAACAGAAAACGAAATAGTTAACGATGAATTTCAAGATGAAAACCTTCATGCTGGAAAGCAGGTGTTTCAAAACTTTAATCTTACAATTGAGCCGGGAGAAAAGCTTGCCCTAGTTGGTGTGAACGGTGCGGGAAAAACAACTCTTGTGAAACTCATGTGTGGCATGTGCGAACCGGATGAAGGGGAAATCCTATTCAATGGAATTAGCAGTAGGAAATTTACATCCGCAGAAATCTTTGCACTGTTTTCTGCAGTGTTTCAGGAACAACTGGTGTTACCATTTACCCTTGGAGAAAATATTGCCATGGCTCGAACTGAAAATGTGGATGAAAAACGGGCTTGGGAAGCCTTAGAGAAGGCTGGTTTAAAGGAGGTTATTGAGAAGAATCAGTGGACGCTTAAAACCTATCTTTTAAATTCGCTATTTAAAAATAGTGCCAACCTGTCTGGTGGTCAACAGCAGAGATTACTTTTGGCAAGAGCCTTGTATAAGGATGCTCCAATTCTTATGCTTGATGAACCAACCGCAGCCTTAGACCCGATTGCTGAAAGTGAAATTTATGACTGCTACAATCAGTACACAAAAGGAAAAACATCCATATTTATTTCCCATCGTCTGGCAAGTACTAGATTTTCTGACCGTATTATTATGTTGGAAAACGGAAAAATCATAGAAAGTGGCACGCACGAGGAGCTGATGCGCAAGAATGGTTCTTATGCAAAGATGTATCAAATTCAAAGCAGCTATTATGAGAAGGGGGAGGTGTGTGAATAATGGAGCAGGATTTAAGAAGCAAGCTTCCACTCAAAGAGCATATCTCTAACATGAAGAAAATTCTAAAGGTAATTAGCGATATAGATAAGCATTATTTTCATTTTACTTGTATTGTACATGTAATCAATGTGCTCATTCCATACGTTACGCTTATCTTATCCGCTTATATACTGGATAGTATCGGAGCGGAAAAATCCTTCAAAGAGATATTTACAGTAATTGCATTGACAATGGCAGGAATTCTTATATTGCAGTTTATCGCAAGTACCGTATGGAATCGTATGGAGGTTCGGCGAATAAACATTTACAACATCTATCATTGCAGTATTCAGACAAAGATGCTGAATATGGATTTTTCCAGAATTGATAGTCCGGAGGTAAAGGATTTAAAAGATCGAATTAACCTTGACAACAACTGGGGAGCAGGAATAAATAGTGTATTCTGGCAATTTAACGAGCTTTTGTATCAGGTGTTTGATATTATTGCAGCAATTATTGTTGGATTACCGGCTGTAGGATATATGATAGTATCAAAAAATCTTAGTGTACTTTGGATATTCGGAATATTAGTTATAGTTACAGTTGTTGCAATGAAGATTAAAGTGCATTATCGTAAGTTAGAGCAGGAATTCATGTATTCACAAATAAAGGATGAAGACAAAGAAGAAATGGTATGCTTTGCGTGGGATTTTTCCATTGGAGATGGTTACGATTATAGACACGGAAAAGATATTCGAATTTACAATGCTTATGAACTTATGAAGCGCTGGGTGTTTTACCCTATTTTTACCCCTAAGACCAGAAATAGCATTAAGAATGGTGCAAATGGTTTTGCAGGAACCAGCGGTGCGGCAAGTGCAATAGAGGCAGCTATGGAGGGAGCGTCCTATCTGATGATTGCAATTCTTGCTATTGCAGGAAATATCGGAGTCGGTAGTGTGATAAAGCTGGCAGGGTGCCTGAATAAGTTATTATTAGCTCTATTTGGCTTAAGCAATAGCTTTGTAGAATTTGCCATGACCGCCAGAAAACAGATGAGTACCATTGAATTGCTGGAATTGGAAAATGAAATGCATAAGGGAAAGCTTCCGGTTGAAAAACGAAGCGATGGCGAGTATCAAATTGAATTTAAAAACGTTTCTTTTAAGTATCCGGGTAGTGACAGGTATGCGTTAAAGGATTTCTCTTTCAAGTTCAAGATTGGTGAGAAATTGGCTATTGTGGGAATGAATGGTTCTGGAAAAACAACCATGATTAAACTGCTGTGCAGATTATACGACCCACAGGAGGGAGAGATTCTTTTAAATGGTGTGGATATCCGCAAATTTAAACAGGAAGAGTATTGCAAGCTGTTTTCCGTTGTGTTCCAGGATTACACCCTGTTTTCCTTTAAGCTAGGAGAAAATGTAGCAATAGATACAGAATATGATGCCAAGAAAGTGAAGGAATGCTTAGAAGACGTTGGATTAGGAGAATGTCTTTCAAATCTGGAAAATGGATTAGATACCTATTTTACCAAAAACTATGATGACAGCGGTGTGGAATTTTCCGGTGGAGAGTTGCAGAAAATTGCAATCGCAAGAGCCTTGTATAAGGAAGCACCATATATTCTTTTGGACGAACCAACTGCGGCCTTAGACCCAATTGCAGAATATGAGATTTATAGCAATTTTGACAAAATTGTGGGAACAAAAACAGCTATTTATATTTCTCATCGACTTTCTTCCTGCCGTTTTTGTAAGAGAATTGCAGTTTTCCATGAGGGAAGATTGATACAGGTGGGCTCACATGAGGAACTGGTGCAGGATACAAAAGGTAAATATTATGAGCTATGGAATGCGCAGGCGCAGTACTATACGACTTGACAAATCTGTTTTAAATGAGTAAAATCTAAATGTTAAGAATATAAAACAGACGTTGAAGAGGAATAGTAAAGGTCAATGTTTTTCAGAGAGTTGCCGGCTGGTGCGAGGCAATAGGCAAAACCCTTGAACTCGCCTTGGAGTTTCCCGCTGAACAAAGTTCTTTCCTTATATATTGACTGAGAAAGTTCTCTTTTGGTATATTGCTTGAGAAATTAGTAGGTTGGGACGGGAATTCCCGTTATAGAATACGAATGAGTCCATTTGAATTGAATGGAGAATTAGAGTGGTACCACGGAGTATATGTAGCTTCGTCTCTTATTAGATATAAGGGACGAGGCTTTTTGTTTTATAACGCTCTTACTTATATCGAAAAAATAATGCATTTTGCTAATAATAGGAGGAAATCATGGCAGAATTGTACAACCACAAAGTTGTGGAACAGAAATGGCAGAAGGTCTGGGATGACGAGAAGGCTTTTGCTGCAACAAACGATTATTCAAAACCAAAATTTTATGCATTGGTGGAGTTCCCATATCCATCCGGACAGGGACTTCATGTAGGGCATCCAAGACCTTACACAGCACTTGATATTGTTGCTCGTAAAAGAAGAATGCAGGGCTATAATGTACTTTATCCAATGGGATGGGATGCGTTTGGTCTTCCGACAGAGAACTTTGCAATCAAGAACAATATCCATCCAAAGATTGTAACTAAGAACAACGTGGCTCGTTTCAAAGACCAGCTGCATTCTTTAGGTTACTCATTTGACTGGGATAGAGAGGTCAATACAACGGATCCAAATTACTATAAATGGACACAGTGGATTTTCTTAAAACTCTTCAACGAAGGCTTGGCTTACAAGAAAGAAATGCCAATCAACTGGTGCCCATCTTGTAAGGTTGGTCTTGCAAACGAAGAGGTAGTAGGTGGCTGCTGCGAACGCTGTGGCGCAGAAGTAGTTCGTAAGGTAAAATCCGAATGGATGCTTAAGATTACAGAATACGCTGACAAGTTAATCGATGGACTCGATGGCGTTGATTATGTAGAGCGTGTAAAAGTATCGCAGAAGAACTGGATTGGACGTTCTAACGGTGCAGAAGTGGACTTCTCCCTTGCCGGAAAAGAAGACAAACTCCGCATTTATACCACACGCTGTGACACATTATTTGGTGTAACTTACATGGTAGTGGCTCCGGAACATCCATACCTTGATAAATATCAGTCTGAAATCACAAACTGGGATGAAATTGTGGCGTATCGTGAAGCGGCTGCTAAGAAATCAGATTTCGAGCGTGCAGAGCTTGCAAAGGATAAGACCGGTGTAATGCTCCAGGGGCTTAAGGCAGTAAATCCTGTAAACGGTGAAGAAGTGCCTATCTGGGTATCTGACTATGTACTTATGAGCTATGGTACAGGTGCAATTATGGCGGTACCGGCACATGATGACCGTGACTGGGAATTTGCGAAGAAATTCAATATGCCAATCATTCAGGTTGTTGCAAAAGACGGAGAAGAAGTGGATATTAATGCTGCTGCATTTACAGATGTTGCAACAGGTGTATTAATTAACTCCGGATTTATCAATGGCTTGGAAGTGAAAGATGCGCAGGCTAAGATGATTGCATTCTTAGAAGAAAAAGGCATCGGTACTGCAAAGACCAACTATAAATTACGTGACTGGGTATTCTCTCGTCAGCGTTACTGGGGAGAACCTATTCCAATCGTAGAATGCGACAAGTGTGGCTTCGTAGCAATCGACGAGAGCGAGCTTCCATTACTTTTACCGGAAGTAGACAGCTATATGCCTACCGATAACGGCGAATCACCACTTGCTGCTATGACAGACTGGGTAAATACCACATGTCCATGCTGTGGCGGTCCGGCTAAGAGAGAAACAGATACCATGCCTCAGTGGGCTGGTTCTTCATGGTACTTCTTAAGATACTGTGACCCAACCAACGATGAAGCTTTAGCAAGCAAGGAAAGCTTAAACTACTGGATGCCGGTTGACTGGTACAACGGTGGTATGGAGCATACAACACTTCACTTACTGTATTCCCGTTTCTGGCACAAATTCTTATATGACCAGAATGTGGTAACCTGCGAAGAACCATATGCTAAGAGAACCTCTCATGGTATGATTCTCGGTGAAAACGGTGAGAAGATGTCGAAATCCCGTGGTAACGTAGTAAATCCGGATGACATTGTAAGAGAGTACGGTGCAGATACACTTCGTACCTATGAAATGTTCATCGGTGCATTCGAGCTTGCGGCTTCCTGGTCAGAGGACGGTGTAAAAGGTTGCCGTCGTTTCTTAGACCGTGTATGGAAGCTTCAGGATTTTGTAACAGACGAAGAGGGCTATTCTGCAGACCTTGAAACCAAGATGCATCAGACCATTAAGAAAGTTTCAAATGACTTTGAAAGCTTAAAATACAACACAGGTATCGCTGCAATGATGGCGCTTATCAATGACTTCTACAAGAAGAATGCGATTACCAAGGGGGAAATCAAGACACTGATTACCCTCTTAAACCCAGTAGCACCACACGTAACAGAAGAAATGTGGTCTGTACTCGGTTTTGAAGGAAGAGTATATCAGCAGGCTTGGCCGGAATATGATGAAGCAAAGACGGTAGAATCTACCGTTGAAATTGCGGTTCAGATTAATGGCAAGATTAAGGCTACAATCGCAGTTGGCAAGGACGAGGAGAAAGACTCAGTTATTGCAAAAGCGAAAGAGGAAATTGCGGATAAGCTTACCGGAAACATTATAAAAGAAATTTATGTTCCTGGCAGAATCGTAAACATTGTTATGAAATAACCATGGAGATATTCGTATAATAAATGTATTAAAACGTTTTGGAATTATGATAATGGATTTTAGTTGGTGTAATAGCAATTAAAAGAGTGAAAAGGAGAAAATTCATGAGAAACGTAGTAAGTATTAACGATAACTGGGCATTTTTGAAGGATGCAAAAGAAATTCCAGCTACTTTACCAACAGATTGGGAGGTAGTAAACGTACCACATTCATGGAATGCAAAAGATGGTATGGATGGAGGCGCAGATTATTTCCGTGGAACCTGCCATTATGCCAAGATAATCAAAAAATCTGAATTACCGGAGGCAGAACGTTACTTCTTAGAAATTAACGGTGCTAATTCCTCTGCGGATGTATATGTAAATGGTAAAAGTAAGGCACACCATGATGGTGGTTATTCAACATGGAGAGTGGACTTGACAGCAGATTTAACAGAGGCAACCGGTGACGAGGCATTCCTTGTTATCGCTGTAGATAATGCCCCTAACGATACTGTTTACCCGCAGGTTGCTGACTTTACTTTTTATGGTGGTATTTATCGTGATGTTAACATTATTTGTGTAAATGACTCACATTTTGACCTTGAATATTATGGTGGAAAAGGTCTTGCAATTACACCTATTATTGAAGGAGCAGATGCCAGGGTTAAGGTTCAGACTTACATTACCAACAAGACGGATGCGCATAAGATTCATGTAGTATTAAAGGATGCAGAAGGAACAACGGTAGCAGGTATTATTTCAGAAAACACAGAGGTGGAACTGGAAATTAAAAATGTACATCGTTGGCATGGACGTAAAGACCCATATCTTTACACCTGTGAAGTAGAATTGATTGATGGTGAAGTTGTAATCGATTCGGTTGGCACCAAATTTGGTTGCCGTACATATGAAATTCATCCGGAAAATGGATTTATCTTAAATGGCGAAGAATATCCGCTTCGTGGTGTATCACGTCATCAGGATAGAATTGGTTATGGTAATGCGATTACAAAAGAACATCATAAGGAAGACATGGATTTGATTTGTGAAGTTGGTGCAACAACAATTCGTCTTGCCCATTATCAGCATGACCAGTATTTCTATGACCTTTGTGATGAAAGAGGTATGGTGGTGTGGGCTGAAATTCCTTATATTTCAAGTCATATGTCAACCGGCCGTGAGAATACCATAAGCCAGATGAAGGAGCTGATTACCCAGAACTATAATCATCCATCGATTGTTGTTTGGGGGCTTTCAAATGAAATTACCATCAATGGTGCAAATGACCCGGACCTTCTTGAAAATCATAAAATATTGAATGACTTAGTTCATGATATGGATAAGACACGTCTTACAACCATGGCAATTGTGTCTATGTGTCCAATGGATGCAGAATATATCCGGATTCCGGATACCGTATCCTGGAACCATTATTTTGGATGGTACGGTGGCGAAACATCAATGAATGGTCCTTGGTTTGATAAATTCCATGCAATGTATCCAAATCTTCCGGTAGGATGCTCAGAATATGGATGTGAAGCGCTTAACTGGCACACCTCAGATCCAAAGCAGGGGGATTATACTGAGGAATATCAGGCATATTATCATGAAGAGCTTATCAGACAGCTTTTCACTAGAAAATACCTTTGGGCAACACATGTATGGAATATGTTCGACTTTGG
>CAYMYV010000055.1:0-10727 GCA_964394775.1 uncultured Lachnobacterium sp.
CAGCCGGTCAGCCGTAAGAACGAGATGATGAACAACTTCTTACTTCCGGGCTTACAGGACCTTTGTGTATCCCGTACCTCCTTCACATGGGGCGTTCAGGTAGACTTTGATCCAAAGCATGTCGTATATGTATGGCTGGATGCCCTTACAAACTATATTACAAAAATTGGCTATGACCCAGACGGTTCAAATGAAATGTTTGCAAAGAACTGGCCAGCGGACTTACACTTAATCGGAAAGGACATCGTTCGTTTCCATACCATTTACTGGCCAATCTTCTTAATGGCACTGGATTTACCACTTCCAAAGCAGGTATTTGGTCATCCTTGGTTATTACAGGGCGGTGATAAGATGAGTAAATCCAAAGGAAACGTAATCTATGCTGACGATATGGTAGATTTGTTCGGCGTTGATGCGACACGTTACTTTGTATTACATGAAATGCCATTTGAAAATGACGGTGTCATTACCTGGGATTTAGTAATCGAAAGATTCAATTCTGACCTTGCAAATATCTTAGGAAACCTCGTAAACAGAACGATTTCTATGACCAACAAATATTTTGGCGGTGTAGTTCGTACAACAGGTGTAGCAGATGAAGTTGACGCAGACCTTAAGGCTGTTGTAACCGGTGCGCGCGAAAAGGTTGCAGAAAAAATGGATAAGCTTCGCGTTGCTGACGCAATCTCAGAATGCTTTGCAGTATTTCGTCGTTGTAACAAATATATCGACGAAACAATGCCATGGGCTTTGGCAAAGGATGAGGCACAGCAGGACCGCCTTGCAGAGGTGCTGTATAATTTGACAGAATCCATTACAATTGGTGCAAGCTTACTTCACAGCTTCTTACCAGGCACAGCAGATAGAATCGTTGCTCAGCTTAATACAGAGATTCGCAGCTTAGATGATTTAGATAAATTCGGTTTATATGAAAACGGCAAGAAGGTTACGGAAACACCGGAAATCCTCTTTGCCCGTTTGGATTCGAAGGAAGTGCTTCCTAAGGTAGAAGCAATTCAGGCTGCGCAGAAAGCAGAATATGAGGCCGAGATGGCACGCTTAAATGGTGGTGCACCAGCAGAAGCAAAGGAAGAAGAACAGGTAATTGACCTTGAAGTAAAAGAAGAAATCACGTATGATGATTTTATGAAAATGCAGTTTGCAGTTGGTGAAATTATCGCTTGTGAGGCAGTAGAAAAATCCAAAAAATTACTTTGCTCACAGGTAAAAATCGGAAACCAGGTAAAACAGATTGTGTCCGGTATCCGTAAGGATTATTCACCGGAAGAAATGGTTGGCAAAAAGGTTATGGTATTAGTAAATCTTAAGCCAGCGAAGCTTGCAGGTGTTGTATCAGAGGGTATGCTTCTGTGTGCAGAGGATGCAGAAGGTAACCTCGCGCTTATGACACCGGAGAAACCAATGCCAAGTGGAGCAACCATTGCGTAAGATGGAACGTTACACGTTTTGCGGGAGCTTGTGCTGTGCACAAATTCCTGCTTAGAGCAGTATTGCTCAAACAAGGAGGTATAACATGGAGCTTATAGACATCGTAGATGAAAATGGTGTCCCAACAGGTGAAACGATAGACCGAACAGATGCTCATCGCACCGGAGCCCGCCACAGAACAACCCATATATGGATTGTAAGAAGACGAGAGGGTAAAGTTCAGATTCTGTTACAGAAGCGTGCAAAATATAAGGATTCATTTCCGGGCTGTTATGATATCTCAAGTGCAGGACATATTCCGGCAGGGGTAGAATTTATTCCATCCGGTCTTCGTGAGCTGCAGGAGGAATTAGGCTTTTCCATCCGGGAGGAGGAATTAGTAGAGTGCGGTATCCACCGTACTTATGCCGAAAATGAATTTCACGGGCTTCCATATGTGGATAACCAGATAGCAAAGGTATTCTTGCTGTGGACAGACAAAGAAATCGAAGACATGACCTTGCAGGTAGAAGAAATCGAAAGTGTGATGTGGATGGATTTTGAGGAATGTAAGGATGCGGTAAGAAACCACACCATTCCAAATTGCATCGATATTGCAGAGCTTGAGATGTTAGAGGAGCATATGTAATGATTTTTGAAACACATGCACATTATGACGATGACCGCTTTGATGAAGACCGCCACGAGCTTCTGGCAGGTCTTTTGGAAGCGGGCATTGGCGTTGTAGTAAATTGTGGCGCATCTGCACAGGGGAATTACGATACGATTGCGCTTACAGAGCAGCATGCCCATGTATATGGAGCTTTGGGCGTGCATCCAAGTAATATTGAGGACATGGATGAAGATTTTTTTGCGTGGATAAAGCAGAGCGCGCAAAAGGAAAAGATAGTAGCTATTGGCGAAATCGGTCTGGATTACTATTGGGACAAGGAACCAGACGTGCAGGAAAAGCAACGCTATTGGTTTGGCAGACAGATAGATTTGGCGCGCGAGAGCAGGCTTCCGATTATTGTGCATTCCCGCGATGCTGCGGCAGACACTATGCAGGTGATGAAGGAGCAGCATGCCGAAGAGGTGTCGGGTGTTATCCACTGCTATTCCTATTCTAAGGAAATGGCATTGGAATATATCAGGATGGGATACTATATTGGTGTAGGCGGCGTTGTCACCTTTAAAAATGCGAAGAAGCTGATAGAAACCGTGGAAGCAATTCCATTGGAGCGCATTTTATTGGAAACAGACTGTCCTTATATGGCGCCGGAGCCATATCGTGGAAAAAGAAACAGCTCACTGTATCTGCCGTATATTGTGGAGAAAATTGCCCTGCTTAAGGGTGTGTCCACGCAAGAGGTAGAGCGCGTGACAGAAGCGAATGCAAAGGCTCTGTTTCATAAGGTGCCTTAGTACTCGTTAGAAGCTAGAAGCATATAAGAAAAGAGGAACATATGGCAACACTTGGAAATCCAAAGAATACCATAGAAGTTTTACAAAAATATAACTTTAACTTCCAGAAGAAATTCGGTCAAAACTTCTTGATTGACACAAGAATTCTGGAAGAAATTATTGAGGCGGCACAGATAAGCAAGGATGATTTTGTGCTGGAAATCGGGCCGGGAATCGGAACCATGACGCAGTATCTGTGCGAAGCGGCAAGAGAAGTAGTAGCTGTTGAAATTGACAAGAATTTAATTCCAATTTTAGAAGATACTTTAAGTGCGTATGATAATGTTGAAGTAATGAATGAAGATATCTTAAAGGTGGATATTAAGACCCTGGCAGAAGAAAAAAATGCAGGCAGACCCATTAAGGTAGTAGCCAATCTTCCATATTACATCACAACGCCAATTATCATGGGGCTTTTTGAAAGTCATGTGCCAATTGACAGCATTACAATTATGGTGCAGAAGGAAGTGGCGGACCGCATGCAGGAAGGGCCTGGAAGCAAGGAATATGGCGCCTTGTCTTTGGCAGTGCAGTATTACGCAAATCCAAAGATTGTAGTAAATGTTCCACCTAGCTGTTTTATGCCACAGCCAAAGGTCGGAAGTGCGGTAATTCGTCTTACAAGGCATGAACAGCCACCGGTGGAAGTGGAAGATGAGAAGCTGATGTTCCAGCTAATACGTGCTTCCTTTAATCAAAGAAGAAAAACCTTAGCAAATGGTTTAAATAATTATCCGGGTTTAAAATTAGATAAGGAGACCATTCAAAAATGTATTGAGGAATTAGGTGTTCCTGCCACAATTCGAGGAGAAGCCTTATCCTTAGAGCAATTTGCAAACCTTAGCAATATTATTGGAAAATATTTATAAGCCAATATTTTTGTATAAAAAAAATTATGGTGCAAATACTGTTATCACAAGAAAAAGATGACGGAGGACGTGCCATATGAAGAAATCTCAATATATCGTAGCAATTGCATGTGTTCTATTTGGTGTTGTTGGTTTTGCCAGCATGTACGCCATAGACCAGTCACAAAAGGGTGGGCAGGAGAATAGCAGCCAGCTCATGGAAAATACACAGGATTCAGAAGGAATTCCTCTCGTAGAAAACTCACAGGAGGAGAACAGCCAGCTGGCTAACAACGAGGGTTTGGAAGATGAGCCAAATGTGAATGGTAGCGAAGTTGCCATCAATGACACACAAAGTAGTGAAACTGAAAGCATTCAAAATGGAGAAGAAGCACCAGTAGCCACTGTTACAGAGGAAACGCTTCATTTTCAGCCGGAAAGGGGTCTCGTTTGGCCGGTAGAAGGACCGGTTCTTTTGGATTATAGCATGAATGCAACAATTTATTTTCCTACCCTTGAGCAGTATCAATATAATCCTGCTATGGTAATCGGCGGCGAAGTAAACAGTAAGGTGTACTTTGTGGCAAAAGGAAAAATCACAAGCATCGAGACCAATGAAGTGACCGGATGTACGGTAACACAGGATTTGGGAGATGGATATACCGCTATTTATGGTCAATTAAAGGAAGTACCTGTTGCAGTAGGGGATATGGTAGAATCAGGTCAGGTAGTAGGTTATATTAGCGAACCGACCAAGTATTATGCAGTAGAAGGCTCTAATGTATATTTCCAGCTGCTAAAGGATGGGGAGCCAATTGACCCAGAGGAATTACTCCCTGCAGAATAGAAAAAATAATCAGAAGAGAAGGAAGGTAAGCTCATGGATAGTACAAAATATAATGAAATCATACAGTCATGGATGCAGGCGGTAGAGGAAAATTGTATGCTAGACGCAGAGCTTACCTTGAAATATTGTAATGATATCATCCAATATGGAATCAAAACTAAGGATGAAAGCCTGCTTGCATTTGGATATTATTATTGCGCGGTGGTGTACTATGTATTAAATGACGGCGTACACTTTTTTGAAGCAATTACCAATGCGCTTTCCTATTTAAGCAAGGTAGAAGAATGGGAAATGATGGCTAGAGGTTATAATTTCCTTGGAATTACTGCCATGAGCAGAGGGAATGCGGTAATAGCATCCGATTATTACAGTGATGCCATGAAATATGCAAAAAAGTCAGGAAATGAAGAGCTTTCTTATACATTTGCAATCAACGTGGGAGCGTTGAACATTATCTGCGGCAGATATGAGGAAGCGATTGAAGTGCTGATGCCGGTCTATGAATTTTTTAAGGAAAATGCTGACGCCTTGCATCGAGTGGATTATATTCTGGCACTGTATTCAAATCTGGCAAAGGCAAATCTGTGCTGTGGTCGCTTGAAGGAGGCCAAAAATTATTTTGATTGTATTCATCAGGAGTATGGCGAAAACGATGGAAGCTATACGATGGTTACCATACTGTGTGCGGAAGCATTGTACTATCATATAATGGGTGATGAGGAAAATTGTGAGAAACTCATTGCTTACATACATAAAGCGACCACATCAAATGTTCCGATTATGGATATGTTTGAGGACTACTACGATTATTGCAAGATGTTATTAGATCGTAACAAAGCAGAGGAGTTCTGGCATATCATAGATATCATGGAGCCATTGGTAAAATCCCTTAATTTTACCAATTTACAACTAAAGCTAATTAGTCTTAAGATTAAGTTTTACCGTAAGCATGGAAAAAGCGCAGAGTATCTTCAGGCAGCAGGCTTATATTATGAATTGTCAGAGCTTTCGGAAACAGAGACGCGAATGATGATGAATAACGTGCTGAATCTTCGAAAGAGTCTGGAGAATGTTAAGAAAGAGAACGAAAGACTTTTGGTAAAATCTGAAACGGACCCTTTGACTAAGCTAAACAATCGTTTCCGCATGAATGATTATTCCGAAACAATTTTCCGGAAATGCTTAGAAAAAGGTGTATCTCTTACGGTTGAGATTCTGGATATTGATGACTTTAAAGGGTATAACGATAGCAAAGGCCACCAGAAGGGTGACGAGTGCCTGATGATGCTTGGGGAAGTGCTTAGGTCTATGGAAAAAGAGCATGGAGCGTTTGCTGCACGTTATGGTGGAGATGAGTTTATCCTGATTTATGAAGACATTACCAGGGAGCAGGCAATTCAGTACGCAGAGGAATTAAGAAGCAAGGTATTTCAGATGGCCCTTCCATTTGAGAATTCTCCGGTGTCCAGCGTAGTAACAATTACGCAGGGACTATGTTGGGATATTCCGATTCCGGGAAACCGTATATGGGATTATCTTCATGCTGCGGATGATATGCTGTATCGCATGAAGCAAAAACAGCGCAATAATTACTGTATCGGCAATTTGAAGGAGACAGAGGACCAGATTATTATGAGTTGTTAGCCAGATATTCATAAAATCTTAATGAGTTAGGGCATTGGATATTAATTATTAATTCGCTACAATAGTTTCATAAGCTATTGTAGCGTTATTTGTTCCAGAGGAACAAATATTAACTCCGGAGGAAACTATGTACAACGTATTAGTATGTGATGATGAAAAAGACATCGTATCAGCATTAAAAATCTACCTTACCAGTGAAGGTCACAATGTAATTGAGGCATATAATGGCAAGGAAGCAGTAAGTATTGTTCAAAACCAGGAGATTCACCTGGTGCTCATGGACATCATGATGCCGGTAATGGATGGCATTCAGGCAATGGTAAAAATCAGAGAATTTTCCAATGTTCCTGTAATCCTTCTTACCGCGAAGGGAGAGGATACCGATAAGGTGCTTGGGCTTACGGTTGGGGCAGATGACTATGTTACAAAGCCTTTCAATCCGGTAGAGCTTCAGGCGAGAGTGAAGTCCCAGCTTCGCCGGTATATGCTTCTTGGGAGCGGAAATCAGTCGATTGGAAAAGCGCGTATGGGCGGAATTGAAATTGATGACAAGGCCAAGGAGGTTACCTTAGATGGTGAAAAGGTGAATTTAACCCGAACAGAATACGATATTTTGAAATTACTGATGGACCATCCGGGCGAGGTCTTTTCCCCGAATCAGATATATGAAAAGGTGTGGAAGGACAACCCTTATGGTACGGAAAATACAGTCGCTGTACATATTCGTCATTTGAGAGAAAAAATTGAGTATAATCCACAGGAGCCACGTTATCTAAAGGTTGTTTGGGGACGTGGATATAAAATGGAGGAATAATTTATGAAAAAATTTGTGCAAAACATCTGGATGCGACTGCTGGCATGCATTTTGTGTGCCGTGTCATTGTGTGGACTGGTAGTTTCTCTTGCGGGATTGCTTTTATACGCAGAGGTCTCCGAAGAAGAGATGCTTACAGCGGGTAATGAGCGCCTGATGTTAAATTATGCGTTATATACGTTGGATAATCTAGGAAGCAAGGATTTAGACAAGCTTTTGGCAGAAACGAATATGTATATTTCCATTGAACAAGGTGAGTATGAATCGAATGAAGCTACGGAACCAATCATAAGTCCTGTATATTCTAATATGCCACAGGGAGTAGAGCCTACATATACTGTGGAGAAAATCTTTCAGGAGAGTGTCAGATTTTATAATACGGGTTCTTTGTTAAAAGCGTTTGAAAACGTATATTATCCGGAATTTCAGGAATATACGGTGACAGTACCAATCGACGGGTATGTTTTTGACGTGAATACGGGTAGGTTTTACTACCAGACAAGTGTTGGTTATTTTGAGGCTGATTATGTGTATGTATGCAAGGATGGACTATCCTATGACTATCACCTTATTGTGAAAAATGGTGTGGAGTGTTATTACAATAGCTACTATGGTCTGGTCTTAGATACAACAGAATATAATGAATGGGATTGGGTAAAACTTGCCGGAAAGAAGGTGGGTCTCTCCGAAGAGTATGGTGGAAAATGTATTCAACTGATTACGGATTCTACAGAAATCGAGGAAGAGCTCCGTACAGAGAATTTTTCAGCTGACTATTATTACATTGAATATATAAGCAGACAATATGCTTTTTATAATATACATATGGCAGTTGCGGAGTCTTTAACACAAGATGACCTGTTTTCAGAGTGGTTCTATTTTGTAGATTGGATTTATGATTATCAAGACGATGTTGTAGGAATTCTATGGTTCTGCTTCATACTGTTTATTATAGGAGTGGTGCTGCTGGTAGTTTCTGCGCCTGAGAAGCAGGAAAAATTAAAGTTCTTCCACAGGATTCCATTCATCATTTTCACAGGAATTGCATTCGCAGTAGAGGCATTGCTTGTGGCGGGAATATATCTATTGACAAGTATATGTACTTATAGCTCCAACGTCATCGTAACCTTGGATAGTTATATTATTCAGCTTCTTAATATTATTGCGGTAATAGTATTTGTATTCTTCGTGTATTTGGCAAACATTATTACCAGAATTAAAACGAAGACATTTTTCCGCTATAGTGAATTTTATTACATAAGCAGACCAATTGTGGGCATTTATCATATAGCAAGAGAACGTGCGAGTCTGTTTTGGAAGGGAATCGTGACGCTGGTGCTGCTAAGTCTGTTTCAGCTATGGGTTATGGTGTGCTTCCAATGGGAGCCCGATATACAGCTTGGGTTCTTCTGCTTATATAAGCTAATCGAAATTCCGCTTGTGCTATATGTCCTGTTTCAGATGAAGCAGCTGCAGGAGGGAAGTAAGCGTATTGCGTCGGGAGATTTGACACCGATTGATACCGGCAAGATGTTCTGGGAATTCAAAAAGCATGGCGAGAATATCAACAAGGTTCGAGAGGGAATCTATCTTGCAGTAGAAGAGCAGATGAAAAGCGAGCGTTTTAGGACAGAGCTTATTACAAATGTATCTCATGATATTAAAACACCGCTTACCTCCATCATTAACTATGTGGATTTAATAAAAAAAGAAGAATTCACGGACCCAACCATGGTGGAATACGTGGATGTGCTAGACAGACAATCTGCTCGACTTAAGAAGCTGATTGAGGATTTGATGGAGGCTTCTAAGGCTTCTACGGGTAATCTGGAGGTGCTGCTTGAGGAGTGTGATATGGATGTAATGCTACTTCAGGTAGTAGGTGAGTTTGAAGAAAAGCTTGCTGCCAACAACCTGGAGGTGGTTATAAACAAGCCGGAGGAACCGGTTAAGGTAATGGTAGATGGCAGACATATGTGGCGTGTGTTGGATAATCTTTTAAACAACGCATGCAAGTATTCGCAGCCTGCTACAAGAGTATATATTTCACTAGAGCAGGATGAAAAAGAGGCAACGATTACCTTTAGGAACGTTTCGAAAATGGCACTCAATATTCCAAGTGAGCAGTTGTTACAGCGTTTTGTACGTGGGGACAGCTCTCGTCATACAGAGGGCAGTGGCCTCGGCTTGTCGATTGCACAGAGCTTAATGGAGCTCATGAATGGAAGCATGAAGCTTGATATTGATGGAGACCTGTTTAAGGTGACTTTAAAATTTAATACCATTGTGTAAGAAAAAGAGTTATAATAAAGAAAATCTTACAAAATGGGAGCGGTTTATGGGCAAGTGGAAGAAAATATCGGCAGCAGTCTTAGTAGTATTACAAGTATTTGTATTTGTGGGCTGTCAAAGCACGACGGGAATCAATACTGAGTCAGAAAGTGATTCTGAAATCGGAACCCAAGCGGGGAATTCTGAGGCAGTATCAGAAACAGAGATGAATTCTGGGACAGAAACCGAAGCTGAGACAGATTCGGTGGACGAGACGGAGCTAGAGCCTGAAATCGAATCTGTAGCGGTAGATTTACATGAATATGATTTTACGATTTGCTATTCGGGAGACATCCGGCTGGATGATAATGCATATACGACAAAACGTCTGGCAGAAAGTGAAAACGGTGTCTATGACTGTATTTCTCCTGAGCTGATTACCATTATGCAGGAAGCCGATATCATGTGCATAAACAATGAGTTTACCTTTACCACAGGCGGAGAACCGACGCCAAACAAGAAGTATACCTTCCGAGGGGACCCGGCGAGAGTGTCTGTGCTGTTGGATTTGGGCGTAGATGTAGTAAGTCTGGCAAATAATCACACCTATGATTATGGGGTGCAGTCGATGCGGGATACCTTTACGACATTGGATACCGTAGGCATTGATTATTTTGGTGCAGGTGAGACCTTAGAGGATGCAATGAAGCCGATTTACTATGAAATCGATGGAAAGACAATTGCCTTGGTAGGTGCCTCACGTGCAGAGAAATATAAGCTGACCCCACAGGCAACCGAGGATTCTCCGGGGATTTTGCGTTGCTATAATACGGAATTGTTTTTACAGGTGATACAGGAAGCGGATGCGAATGCAGATTTTGTAATTGCTTATGTTCATTGGGGAACCGAGTATAGTACGGTGTTAGAGGAGGCGCAGCTTACCACAGCGAAGGAGTATTTGGATGCCGGTGCAGATGCAATCATCGGTGCACATTCTCATTGCCTGCAAGGAATGGAATATTATGATGGAAAGCCGATTCTCTATGGCCTGGGAAATTTCTGGTTTAATAAAGAAACAGATGAAACCATGCTGGTTCAGCTTCATTTTTCGGGAAATGACGAAGGTGGAAGCTTAGAGGTTGCCATTATTCCTGCGATGCAGCAGGATGCCCAGACTCTGATTGTGACAGAAGAATCACAGAAGGAGCAAATTTTTAGCTATTTGGAAGAAATCTCCATCAATGTTGAGATTGACGAAAATGGAATCATGAAGGAAAAGATAAACTAATGAGAGAAGAGGCTGTTGCAATTCATCTTGGGCGCAGCCCTATCTCTATGCCGGGACAGGGGGGATTCCCTACAAATTGGACAGAATATTAGAATTTCTTGAAGTGTATTCTTACTGGAAGTT
>CAYMYV010000056.1:0-10440 GCA_964394775.1 uncultured Lachnobacterium sp.
GGCATTCTTTAGAAAAACGATAGGAGAATAGTTATGGCAACAGCATATGAATGTGCAAAGCTCATTATTGAGGAAGTGAAAAAAGCGGTAAAGGGAAAGGACGACTGTGTCCGGAAGGCCTTTGCCACAATATTGGCAGGCGGACATATCTTGATTGAGGACGTGCCGGGTGTTGGTAAAACCACACTGGCGATGGCGTTTTCAAATGCTATGGGTTTAAATAACCAAAGAGTACAGTTTACGCCAGACGTAATGCCGGCGGATATTTTGGGATTTTCTATGTATCAGAAGGAAACAGGCAAATTTGAATATAAGGAAGGTCCAATCATGTGTAACCTGTTTTTGGCAGACGAAATTAACCGTACTTCGCCAAAAACACAGTCTGCACTTCTTGAGGTAATGGAGGAAGGGGTAGTTACTATTGATGGTGTAAGACATGCTGTTCCAAGTCCATTCATTGTTATGGCGACCCAGAATCCTAAGGGAAGTGCCGGCACACAGCTGCTTCCGGAGTCTCAGTTGGACCGTTTTATGATCTGTATGAGTATGGGTTATCCGGATATGGATAGTGAAATTGAGATTGCCAAGGGCAAGAGTATCAAGAGTGAAATTGCGCAGCTGCGTGCAATTTTAAATACAGACGCACTGGTGCAGCTGCAGGGTGTAGTAGAGCAGGTGCATATGCACGAGCATATTTATACATATATCTGTAAGCTGGTGCAGAGCACACGTGAAAATCCATATATTGAATTGGGTATCAGCCCTCGCGGAACCATTGCAATGGTTCGTATGGCAAAGGCATGGGCTTTCCTTCAGGAGAGAAATTATGTGGTGCCGGAGGATGTATATCAGGTGTTTAAGGATGTTGGAAAGCATCGTATTGTCCTAAATACAAAAGCCAGAGTATCGCATGTAACAGAAGATGCTGTTTTAGATGGAATTTTGTCAGAAGTAAAACAGCCTACAACATATATGGAGAAGAAAGAGTATCGTGGTTAGTTTGCTTATTTGTGTGCTGATAACAGCAGTGTGTTTTTATTATGGAGTTTTATATGAAAATGCCGCCATTATTACCATAGGATACGCTTTGGGGCTTCTTACTGTGCTGTCTGTGATAGAAGTCATATATCGAAGATTTACCTTAAAGTGTCATTTGGACATTCCAATTACCATGACAGATCAGTATATGCCGGTGGCAATAGTGGTTCAAATGAATAATAAGGGTTTTCTGCCTTGCGGAAGAGTTGATGTACGAATGCGGATTCGGAATTCTTTCGCGAAGAGAGGGAAGCTTCGGTGGTTTACCATTACCGAGGTGAAGAAGGGAAGCAGTCGGCATAGTCATAAGGTCGTGCTATATGGAGCGGGAAGCCATGAGGTGGAATTGATTAAGATTCGTATCTATTCCATGTTCGGGCTGGTCTGGACAACGAAAAGATGCAAGGATTTTGGGTCGATTCTGATTCTGCCGGAGATTCACTCCATACCAATTCAGATTACAGAGGCAACCAAGAATTTCATGGGGGATGCGGATGTATTTGATGAGTTTCGTCCGGGACATGACCCGGGAGAGACCTTTGAAATCAGAGAATATCGTGAAAAAGATAAATTACAGAGTATTCATTGGAAGCTGAGCGCGAAGACAGAGGATTTGATGGTAAAAGAGCACAGTCTTCCAAGGGCATGTGCCATTGTACTGCTTCTGGATTTAAAGGATGCGCACAGAAAACAAATGGAGATGTTAGTGCCAAGCTTTTTGGAGTTGATAGCGAGTGTTTCCTTTTGCCTTATGGACAATAAAACTCCGCATTTTATTGCGTGGTTTAGCAGAGAAACCGGGGAGGTGCGTAGAATCCGTGTAGATGATGAGGAAAGCTTCTATATCTTTCTGACACACTATCTTCGTGATGGCGCATCCCAGAGTCAAATAGATTTGCGGGAGGAATACCGTAACAGGTATAAAAACGAATGGTATCTTCATGATATATGTATGAATAGTCATCTGGAGATATACAAAAACGGTGAATTAATATACAAATTGGATGCGAAGAGTTTAAAAGATGAGTGCGAAAAAATGGAACTTTTATTATGATAAAAATCAATATGGTTTCACGACAAATCAGATTGTGGATAATGTAAGCCTATGGGTTGCCATAGGCTTATTGTGGTTCTCATTTTTACGAATGATAGAGGAGCATTTTCCGAAATTCATAAGCTATGAAATATACGTTTATGATACCGAAAGCTATTCAACTCCATCCCTGGTGACCAAAGCTATTGGACTTGACTGGAAGATACTTATTCTTTTTCTTGTCCTATTATGGCTTCCGGGCAGCGGCTTTCTTACAGGAAAGGGAAAGCGATGGTCGTGGATTTTTACAGCCGGAGCGATGGCGATTCCAATTCTTTACATAGTCATTTATGCAGAAAAGATATCTGAGGGAATGCAAACGATAGCGTATCTGTATATGAAGCAATTTAACCCTTATCACGGAACGAATATTACGATTCCGGCAGGAAACTTAGAGTGTGGCCCCTATTGCTTGAGCGTGATTCTGATGGTGCTATGGCTGGCAATCTGGGGAATCGCTAAGCTTGTGAAGAAACGTGTTGCATTAGTGCTTTTCCCATTAACAGCGCTTTTGATAGAGTTTTTGGTAGGGATATCGCCGGCCGGTAGTAGCATGGCACTCCTTTTTGTTGCGGCATTTTTGCTGCTTATTCCAAGGGGGACTAAGCTATGGAAGCACGCAGTGGTGCTGGTGGCGGTTATTATAAGTGTACTGATATCAGGCGTGGCTTTTGATGAGAACATTGAATTCCTTTCCAGTGACCGTAAGATAGCAGACCGGTTAATAGAACAGGTGAATTTTTCAAGTATCGAATTTGAAAAATTATTTGATATTGCATTTCAGGTAAAAAATGAGAGCTTGAGCAATAATCAGCCCAAATACACGGGAAATATCGTGTTGGAAATTGTGGCGGATGAGAGGCCGGATTCCAAAATATATCTGCGTGGATATTGTGGAACGGATTACATAAATGGCAATTGGACCTGGGATACCAGTGTCTTTGAGAATGCATGTAATTCTGCAGGCTATTCGTCGGAAACCGTTGCAAAAGAGCTTTCCCGCATGCCGTATCTTACGGTGAAGGAGGAAAGCTCAGGTGGCGGTAACAGTATGGAGATTGAAATTTCCTACGTGGGAACGGCCGGAAATATAGCCTACGTACCATATAATGCAGATTGTATAACCTTTGATGATGACTACCAATTTGTAGGAGATTTCTTAATTAAGAAAACGATTGGCGATACCAGGATTTCTGTAGTTGTAGATGCCGGTGGAGATTTGACCTCTGCGGGGTTATACGTCTTTTCTGCGAGAAAGCTTTCAGGCTACAAGAATGTGGAGTGGTACAACAATGTGGCAATGGCTTATGGAGAAAGTGTAACAGAGCTGGATTGCATTAAGGATGCAGCAGCTTATGTGAAAAGCAAAGTAGAGTATCCGTCCGAATACAATCTGATGTTACAAGGAAGCGTTGCTTACAATCCTGCAACACTTCCGGTAATCCTAAAGAATTGGTATCGGATGAAGCTGGCAGAAGAGGTAAGAGACTATCTTGCTGCGAATATGTCCTATAGTGTAATACTGGATAATTTACCATGGGGTGCAGACCCGGTAGAATATGCGCTTACTGTAGGTCATGAAGGCTATTGTATGCATTATGCGAGTGCGGCAGCGCTTATCTTGAAGGAATTAGGAGTTCCAACAAGATACGTATCGGGTTATGTGGTACGTCCATCGGATTTTACTTATGATACAGTTGCAGATGGGTATTGTGCTATGGTGCCGGATTACAATGCGCATGCATGGGTGGAAATCTATATGGATGACGTAGGCTGGGTGCCTTTTGAGATGACAGAAGGATATAGTTCTGATTCGGGAACGATTCCAACGCAGGTTCCTCCGGAAAAATGGGAACAATTCTCAGAAGCGTTCCGGAATCGTTTAGAGAACAATTCCCAAGAGACAGAGTCAGAAAGAGTAACACAATCAGAGACCCCAACACAGTCTGAAGGTGAACCAACAGAGTCGGAGGAACCATCTCAAACGGAAAGTGAGCCGACTGAATCAGAGAGTGAATCTGAAATAGAACCAACAGAGACAGAGAAACCTACCGAAACCGAAGCGGAATCGGAATCGGAATCGGATGGAACCGGTGGCAATGGAACAACCGGAACAGGTACTTCTGATGGAAATGATTCAGACGGAAGTATTCCGGAGGGATTGAAGATATTCATATTTATAGTAGCAGGATTCTTAATTCTGGTGGGGATTGTGTATGCTACACGTGTCCGTGATGCAGTGTTTGCAAGAAATTTGAAACGATTAATGGATAAAGAATATACAAGACGTGCGGTACGACAGATGAATCGGCGCGTATATCGTCAGCTTCGCTGGAAGCATTCGGGATATTTAAATGATGAGCAATATCTGCAGGCATTGATTGAGAACTATAAGGTGTTTGAGCCGGAGAAATGGGAACGCTATATGGAAATTGTTAAGAGAATGCACTACTCCCATGAGGATATCACTGTAGAAGAAATGATGCATTGCTATTGGTGCTACAAGGCAGTCGCGCCTGTTCGGTATGGAAAATCATAAAAATAAAAAATGCCACCTGAACTGTTTGTGTAAGTTCAGGTGGCATAAAAAACTCAAATGTTTATATTTTCATTCTTTCTCTCATGGCGTCCACGCCAAATTTTCCAATATACCCTATTAATTCCTCTGAAACATTTATAACGACATCTGTAGATTTGATGCATTCATCTACAATCTGGTTCAATTCCTCTACATTTTCCATTGTAGCCTGTGCACTATCTGCATTCTGCTGTGCAGATTGCGCTAATGAATCAACCTCTGCTTCTATCACATTTTTATGGGAATTCAAGCCATCCATTTCACCTGCGATTTCACCAATGGCACTACTTACCTTAGCAACTTCACTGTTTAAAGAACCAAATATTGCTTCTGTGTCCTTGATTTTTTCATTCTGCATTAGGAATGCATCTGACACTTCCTTAGTGATTGCTACGCTGACATTGGAATTATCCAAAAGAGTTGATACTACGTTTTCAATCTGTTCTGTAGATTCCTTTGACTGGTCCGCCAAAGTTCTGATTTCCTCTGCAACAACTGCAAAGCCTTTTCCGTGTTCTCCGGCTCTGGCTGCTTCTATACTTGCATTAAGTGCAAGCAGATTGGTTTGTGATGAAATGCCTGCAATAATCTCTGTGGCAGAACGAATTTTCTGAGCGGATTGATTAGTCACTTCGGTCTGCTGTCTTACATTCTCGATGGCTATACTGTTTTTCTGGCTTATTACCATAAGCTCACTCAAAATACCTTCAACCGACTTGTCGTAGTTCTTCATCAATTCAGCGCTATTTGCCAGATTTTCAATATTATCTATAATCTTTTCAATGGCGTCACTTATTGCGTCAACCTTGGTTTTCATGGATGCAATCTGTTCAGCCTGTGTCATAGTGTTAGTAGTGATGACTCCTACCTCATTTTCAGCCTGTGCTACTGACTCTGCCATAGTATCAAATACATTCTTAAAGTTTACAGATACTTCTCCAAGCTCAGCAGAAGCTTTTCTGACGCCGCCGACTATCTGACCGATAGATGATAATGTTTCCTGCATAGAACGCGCCATCTCACCGATTTCATCATTACGTTCTGCTATCTTTTGCATACCGGCATCCATAGCGGCATCCGTTTCGTTATTAAAACCGGCAAATATAGTCATGATTTTTCCTATGACAAATCGAATTGTTAAAGCAATAGAGACGAAAACAACTACGAAAATCCCTATAATTGATAGAGCTGCCACGGTACTGTTAATGATATCTGCATCTACGAGCCTCATCATAATGACAATCCATAATAATGCCAGTATAAAGCCTGCACCCAATACGAACATCAACTTACCAATGATTTTTTTCTTTCTTTTTTCATCCATTGTTGATTCCTCCTGCTTTTGTTTCTTGCATTTTTTATCCGTTTTACGAATGATTTTCTCTATTATACCACACTTGGGTATAAATGTAAAAAGAAACATAAACTTGAAAAACTCATTGAGGGGAGAAGAAGTTATTACAAACATTTGCATGACACTTTGCATTGTGTTAAAATGAAAGGTAAGGTTATTTTTACATTAGAAAAGGAAGTGCAAAATTAATGATGGAGAATAAAGTTCTAAAACATAAATCGTTTTTATATATGACAGAATTTTTTGCCGGAGTATCAGTTATGGCGGTTGAGCTTGGGGCCAGCCGCCTTTTGGCTCCTTATTTTAGTTCTTCCCAGATTGTATGGACCATTATCATTGGTACGATTATGATTGCGATGGCTTTGGGAAATATTTGGGGAGGACATATTGCAGATAAGAACCCGGACCCGGGAATTCTGTACCGAAGAATTCTTGTGGCAGCTATCTGGATTGCAGCGATTCCGGTGGTGGGAAAATATGTAGTATTAGGGATATCTGCACTTTTGGTATTGACCGTAAATACGAATTTTCTGATTATAGCAGCGTTTGCTTCCTGCATGGTGATTTTCGTATATCCATTGTTTTTATTGGGTACGGTTACTCCATCGCTGGTGAAGTTTACCGTAGATAGCTTAGATGATAATGGTAGTACGGTTGGAAAAATGGAGGCCTGCAACACAATCGGAAGTATTATAGGAACCTTTTTACCTACCTTTGTTACCATTCCATCTGTCGGAACCTCCATTACCTTCTTGATTTTCTCGGGAATATTGTTGGTTTTGGGAATTGTATATTTCCTTGGGGAACGTCCAATTCGAAAAAGCTGTATTGTGGCGTTGATTCTATACATACTGTGTGTGATATTTGGGCGAGGAGACAGCTTTGCATTTTGGGAGGCGGACCTTACCTATGAGGGAGAAAGTGTCTATAATTATTTGCAGGTAAAAGAGGATGATGACAAGGTTATTCTGTCTACAAATGTGCTATTTGGAGTGCAGTCCATTCTGCGCAAGGATGGAGAGCTGACCGGTATGTACTATGATTACGCATTGGCCGGACCTGTTTCAGTGGCTGCAAAACAGGAGGAGCCTCTAAGTATTCTTGTTTTGGGGAATGGGACGGGAACCTACGCCAAACAATGTACAGAGTATTTTGAGGGCTCGGTGGTAGAAGGTGTGGAGATTGATGAACAGATTAGCGCCTTGGCAGAGGAGTATTTTGAACTTCCGGAGTCTGTTAAAGTAACCTGTTATGATGGCAGGGCTTTTTTGCAGGCTGTGGATGAGACCTACGATGTCATACTGGTAGATGCGTATCAGGATATTACAATTCCATTCCAGATGTCTACGGTAGAATTTTTTACTATGGTGAAGGAGCATTTGGATGAAGACGGAATCATGGTGGTAAACATGAATATGCATTCGGATGGGGAAGGCAGTATCAATGAGTATCTGTGTGATACGATTTCCAGTGTGTTTTCCAATGTATATACGGTAGATGTGCGTGGAACGACAAATCGTGAATTATTTGCAACAAGTCATACGGATTTTTTGGCGGATTTAGAATATGGAATTGTATGTCTGGAGGATAATCAGCTCAAAAACATGATGGTAAGAGTGCAGGACAATTTGAAGGCTTACGAAGCGGGCAATCTGATTCTGACAGATGATAAAGCACCAGTGGAGATGCTGGGAATGCAGGTGATTGATAGCATTATTACAGAGGAGCTGGAATATTATAAAGAGATATTCCGGGAAGAGGGTATTGAGGGAATACTGAATAGCTTTTAGTGAGTAGCAATGAGGAGGCGAATGAGATGAGCGTAAAAGCAAAGTCATACACCATGGACCTGACCGAGGGCTCTATTATTCAAAAATTATTGATGTTTTCTCTGCCACTTATGGCATCCAATGTGCTGCAGCTGTTTTTTAACGCAGCGGATATCATGGTGGTTGGACAGTTTGCCGGAGATAATTCCTTGGCGGCAGTTGGCTCCACTACCTCCGTTATCCATTTGCTTACCAATGTGTTTATGGGTTTATCCGTAGGTGTCAACGTATTGGCAGCCCGTTTTTTTGCGGCAAAAAAAGATGAGGAATTAAGTAAGACGGTACATACTGCTATAACCATCAGTTTATTCTGTGGGATTCTTATGGTTATAATTGGAGAAGTGGCTGCAAAGCAGGTGCTTATCTGGATGGAAAGCCCGGCAGAGGTGCTTGATTTGGCGACTCTTTATTTAAGAGTATATTTCTTAGGGATGCCGGCAACGATTCTCTATAATTTTGGCTCGGCTATCCTTCGCGCAATTGGGGATACAAAGCGTCCGCTGTATTATTTGGCTTTTGCAGGCTTAGTTAATTTGGTTCTAAACTGTATATTTGTAATTGTATTTTCTATGGACGTGGCCGGGGTTGCCATGGCAACAGTAATTTCACAGTGTATTTCTGCATTGCTTGTGTTACGGTGTCTGGGAAATGAAGAGGGGGCTATTCATCTGACAAGACGTGGTCTTGGGATAGACAAAAGAATTTTCGCCCAGATTGTGCAGATTGGTTTGCCGGCAGGTGTGCAGAGCTCACTATTCTCTTTGTCCAATGTGGTCATCCAGTCTTCAATTAATAGCTTTGGCTCAGTTGCTATAGCAGGTAATACGGCTGCAAATAGCTTGGAAGGCTTTCTGAATGTGGTGGTCAGTGCGTTTTCACAAGGCGGTGTGGCGTTTGTCAGCCAGAATGTGGGTGCAAAAAAGTACGAGCGTATTAATAGGATTGTAATTACTCTGGAATTATGCGTCTTCTCCGTGAGCGTTGTGCTGGGCAATATGATATATTTCTTTGGAGAACCTTTGCTGGGGCTGTATACAGATAGTCCGGAGGTTGTCGCCGCAGGTATGAAGCGTATGATGTTTGCCTGCTCTTTCTATTTTCTATATGGAATGATGGATAGCATGGTTGCGGTGCTTCGAGGCTTGGGACGCTCAGTGGTTCCAATGTGCGTAGCCCTCCTGGGAGTATGTGGTTTTCGACTGCTTTGGATTGCGGTAATGTTTTCGAATGAAGCTTTTCATACGATTGAGACGGTTTATATCGCATATCCGTTATCCTGGGGACTGACCTTCCTCGCACATACGATTTGTTTTCTTATTATTCGTCGGCAATTGAAGAACAGATGGGAAGTATAGAATTTGAAGGGAATTTGTGTAAAGGGGTATCCGGGGTGATGCCCTTTTTCTATAAAAACATGAATTAAGGGGTAGTCAAACACTAAATAGTGTGATATTATAAACTTTGTAATGTGGTTTTGAAAACTACATAGATGGGAGAAATAATGAAGAACAGGTACACAATATCAGTACTTTTCGTAAATTACGAAGATTTCTGGTCGAAAGTGGTTTATTACATTTTAGGAAAAGGCTACGGTCATGCAGCAATTGGTATTGATGATGACGAAGAGATATATTATAGCTTTAATATGAAGGGATTCCGTAGAGAAAAGCCTAGAAAACACGAGCATATTATTTCTAAGAGTATCTGTTACAAGCTTCGTGTATCCAAAGAGGAATATGAGAGGATTGCTTGGATGATTGAGGAATTTCAGAGAAAGCGTTTCATGTGGAGATATAATCTGTTGGGAATGCTGTTATCGAGAATTCGTATTTCCCGTCAGAAGAGAAATCATTATTTTTGCTCAGAGTTCGTAGCAGAGATGCTGCAGAAATCTAAGATTGCGCGATTTAATAAGAACAGGGCACATTATTTGCCATATCGATTGGAGCAGGAGATACAGAAGCTTAAAAACATAGACCAGGTTATATTAAATCCTATTAGAGGATATTATTATTAAAAAAAAGGAGTGCATTTTTATGGCTGATTTTGAGATTTACACAGATTCATCCTGCGACTTACCTAAGGAGATGATAGAACAGTATGACCTTAAGGTAATGCAGTTAGAGGTTATCATTGATGATCAACCACCTGTATTAAATAAAGATATTGAAGCAAAGGAGCTCTATGATAAGCTGCGTGCGGGTGCTATGGCAAAAACAGCAGCGGTAACACCAGGATATTTTGAAGAGCATATGAGAAAGACCTTAGAAGAGGGCAAAGACATCCTTTACCTTGGTTTTTCCTCTGGTCTTTCTACTACATACAACAGTGGTGCTATGATTTTAAATGAGTTAAAGCAAGAATTTCCGGAACGCAAGATGTTACACCTTGATACATTATCGGCATCTGTTGGACAGGGGTTACTCGTTCATTATGCAGCACTACAGAGAGAAGAAGGCAAGTCAATTGAGGAAATATATGATGGTGTTATCTCTATGAAAGATAAGATTCATCATCAGGTAACGGTAGATGATTTGTTTTTCTTAAA
>CAYMYV010000057.1:0-10427 GCA_964394775.1 uncultured Lachnobacterium sp.
GCTTCGCCTTTTTTTCTAGTTAATGCTAACATCTCTATTCACCTGCCTTTTCTTTGCTTGATTTCAGCAGTTCATAGATTTTGTATTTTACAGGGTAATCATCCTCTGTAATGATCTGTGCGCCTTTGTTGGTATCCATATTGATTACGATTGGTGCCTTTAAGTTCACTGAGAAATCCTCTACTCTCTTTGGAACAGTTACGGTTACCAACAGGTATGTATTTTCTTCGCTAATTTCTCCTAATGGAGCAATAATTTCTTCATTTACTGATGGCTTATAATCTTCAATAAAATGAATTGGGTCGATAACAGGAAAAGCGATGTTACCGTCGTCCATAGACTGAAGCCACATAATCTTAAATGATTTGTCCTTCTTCTCTTCATCAAAAATTAATGCAAAATGTGTAAGCTCCGGGAATCCAATCATTCCCTTTTCCATTGTGATGATTTTGTCATCAGCAATGTCAATTGTACCAAATACTCTTGTTACTGCCTTCATGGTTTTTTCCTCCTTCGTCTCCGACGATTTTAAATATAATCAAGTAATGTTCTCTCGCCTACCTTGCTGGCTGCAGTAAGGGAAGCGGTGTATGCATTATATGATGCGTAGTAATCAATGATGATATCTGAGATATCTCTGTCTTCGTTCTCAGACTTAAGCTCTTCAATAGTGGTCTGCTGATTCTCTACTCGCGTCTGTGTCATCATAAGACGCTTCTGCATACTTCCCACATTGGTAGCTGCGATGTTGGTAGATTCCAGATATCCATCAAATCTTGTGATGTACTCTTCATAAGTCTTCTGAAGATTATCATCTGCGTAATCAGCTTCCCTCTCTGCCGCATCGAGATAAGTCTGAAGCAACGCCTGTGAGTCCTTATCGGAATACTGTGCCTCTTCCATCATGCTCTTAAGCTTCTCCACTTTTGCATTTGCATCAATGGCTTTCTGCACGATGTCAATCAATTCATCGACATCTCTCATGATAGAGGAGTCAAATACATCACTCGCCTGTGTGTTGATTGTAATGCTTGTATTATTTCCGATGGTGTAGTTGATGTCCTGCACCTCTTTGGTGTATGCCACATGCTTGGCCGGGTTATCATCTGTGATATCTACACAATCGTAATAGAACTCTGGTCTTACTTCGCCTTCATCAAAGCCTGTCTTGGTGTATTCCACCTGGAAGCTTGCTCGTCCGTCCGCTACGGTGTTGGCGATTTCTTTTCCAAAAATCATCTCGCCATTCTCTTTGATATATACAACAGTGTCATCTGCAATATATTTGCCATTGTTCGCAGCTTCCCATTCTGCTTCACTCTCAAAAATCTGAAGGTTTGCTGCTGTTGTTACTGTGCCATTCTCGTCCGTTGTGACTAATTCGGTGGTCACTCCATCTATGGTGTAGGACAGATTGTTAAGCTCTGTGTCACCATTGTATGCCAGACGGATTCTTTCATAAGAATGCTCAGCAACCGCTGTAGTACACTCGGTAATATCATCTGTCAATGCCTCCGGAACAGTAACATCGCCTGTATAATAGCGTTTCTCTTCCAGATTCGCATAGGTAAAATCCTGTGTAATCTGATAAGTGGTTTCCGGTTCGTCCTCACCAAATGTCAGCTTGGAAGCTGTTCGATATCCGGTAAACACGGTCTTACCTGCATAATCAGCGTTGCCTTCGGTATATACCTGCTCTGACAAGGCTTTTAAGTTGTCCAGAATTGTCTGTCTGTCATCTGCTGTTAAGGTGTCGTTTGAACCGTTTACGCACTGGGTACGAATATCTCTTAATAGAGCAACCATATTGGTAAGTGCGGTCTCTGTTACATCCATCCATGCGCTTGCATCCGGAATGTTGTTATTTACGTACTGGTCAATGTGACTTAAGTTTGTAGTCAATCGAAGAGAGCGAATCGCAATAACCGGATTCTCGGACGGTTTGGATATCTTCTTCTGGGTTGTCATCTGAGTATTGTACTTGTCTACAAGAAGCTTGTTCGAATTGATATTCGACTTCGTATTTCTTGTAATCATTGTATTCGTGATACGCATGTAATCCTCCTTACGACTTCCCTGTCCTAGTTCTATTAATTATACCATACTTCCCGCATGATTGATATGCAAATTACCCGGCCATTTTATGGACGAAAGTCCGTAAAATAGCTATGTCAGACAGAGATTTTTCTCTGTCTGACATTTTTATCGGCTATTTATGCAATTTACGTAACCCCTGTTTCATTAATTAATTTATCATAAAGCTCTGCCATGATAGAGATAACCTTGGAGTTTAGGTTGTACGCATTCTGGTATTTTACAAGATTTAGTGCTTCCTCATCTTCATCTACCCCAGATACTGACATTCTCTGGTTAGAAATAACTGTTGACATATTGGAATAATTTTTATAAAAAATTGTGGTTTTTTCTGTGTCAACAGAGATATCTGAAAGCAAGGTCTCCAAAAATGTGCTTGCATTGTCCCCTCGGAACATGGTTACTTCGTCCTGAAGCTTCATCATTTCCTCAAGCAGGTCATATGCATCCTCACCATTTGTAATATCCTCTGTCGTCGAAAAATATCTCGGGTCCTTTAAGGAAGTGCTGTTTACCTTTACATTAAAGGCGGTCATCTGATGATATCCATCGGATGTAGATGAAATGGTGGTCGCACGCGCATCCGGCGTTCCCCACTCATCAAAATCGTACTCTACGCCGGTTCCCGTCTGAGCCACAAAGAAGGAACCCATCTGTTCGCCGTCCAGGGTCTCTCCCTTTTGCTGAATATCATTAAACATTTCTGTAAAATTACGTAAAAATTCATTAATCTGCTGCTGATAATATGGAACACCCATGGAATCCACATTCTCACCAACCGTAAGCTCATAACCGCCAAGAACTGCTGCAACGAGAGGTTCAACCTCCTTCTCGAGAGTAAAGGTAATCTCTTCAATATTACCCTCTGCATCCAGCGTTGCTTCCCAACCGGTATATACCAATATATTATTATTTACCTCAATGCTTCCCTTGGATGGAATATTGAGTGCATTGACATCCATATTGGATATCTTCGACATGGTAATCGTTGTGTATTTTCCATCCGCATCAGCACTAATCGAGGTTACACCTGTAAGCGCCTCGTTATTGTTACCATCACGAAGGTCAAACAGCGCCTTTAACGTACCACTGGCGGTTATGGTTGTTGCCGCAAAATCACCCTTGGTATCTGACCATACAACATCATACATTCCTTCTGCATCTGTTTGATTTTTCTTGTACTCCAAGGACACACATTCTAACTGGCGGTAATCATTGCCGTCTACCAGAAGCTGACCATTAATGAATACGGTAAAGTTTGTTCCACCAAGGTCTTCCCCATAGGTATTTTTTACCGCATACTCATCTGTCGTTACACTGACGATAGATGATAATTGATCTAACAGAAGCGCTCTTTGGTCTCGTAATTCATTGGCATATCCACCATTTAACTCGAGCTTGTTAATCTCCTTGTTTACGATTGCGATTTTTTCCGCGATAGAGTTAATGCTCTGCACAGTTGCAGAAATCTCCTCATTCGCATCCTTCTGAACCTCACGAAGCGAATCTGCCACAGAATTAAAATAGGTACATAAATTCTGCGCCTGATGAATGAACTGGTTACGAATACTTTCATCGCTGGCATTTCCACCATTTAAGGTATCAAGATTATTAAACATATTGGAAAATATCGTAGTAAATCCATTCTGTGTTGCATCATCTATAAATACATTCTCAATCTGAGACAGATAATATAATTTCTGTTCAAAATAGCCTAAGCTGGAGCTATTCTCCCAATACTTTGTATCGTAATAGATATCTCTTTGCTGCTTTATCTCAGTTACCTCAACACCCGTACCTGTGCTTCCGTATTTTGCATACACACGAAGAGGGGAGGTTGACTCTAAGGTCGTTGTCTGGCGGGTATAACCTTCGGTCTGAACGTTCGCTATGTTGTTTGCAGTTGTATTGATTGCCGCTTGAAAGGCTGCAAGTCCACTTGCGCCAATATTAAGCCCATAAAACTGTGAAGGCATATCGTCACTCTCCCTCCTAGACTAATCCTGTTACAATCAGCTCCGTCATCTGGCTGATAACGGTCATATATCGGCTGGCCGCATTATAAGCAGACTGATATTTGATAAGCTTGGTTAATTCTTCGTCACTGGACACACCCATAATCTGCTGGCGGCTGTTATCTACCGACGCAACCGTATTTGTAAGCGTATCTCTGGATGATTTGTATACACTGGTATCTGTTCCTAATTTGCCAATAATCTTGTCATAAAAGCCCTGGAACGTACATGGATACTGGTCATTTGGATTTAAGCGCATCCCCTGTACATTCCACGCTTCTGCAAGCTTCTCACCAAGCGCATAATCTACTGCACCATTTTGTGCGAAGCCCGGGAGCAGTGTCACCTGTCTGGTTAAATCCTCTTGAACCTCTATATTTCCGATTCGATACAATGTATTTGGATCCATGATATCCTCTTCATTGTATACGTATATTTCATTGCCATTCGCATCATATGCGGTAGTGTAACGGTCCACACCCATTCGTGAAAACAGCTCACGTGGCGGTAGCTGGCCATCTGCACCTAATGCACAATTTTCGGCATCCAAAATCCTGATATTAGAGCCTGCTGCATAAAGCACATTGCCGTCGGCATCATAAATCTCATTCCCCGCGGTTACCTCATAATCTATATTTGGCGCAAACAAATCATTCATGGTGGTAATGATTTCACGGAACAGCAGGTCTACCTGTGCTTCTACCTCTGTAAGTAAACGGTCCTCTACCTTAGCATAAGCCTCTGCCGTTTCCAAATCCGCATAAGTACCAAAGGTATCACCTCTCATAAGAAGCTTCGCCTTGATGGAACCAACGTCTGTATTCGATTCCGAAGAGATGTCTCCTTCTGTGCGGAAAACTGTTGTATACTTTTCCTGACTTGGGTCTGAAAGGTGTATCCAGTATGGATTAGAAAATCCCGTTGCACGGTCTGTATAGGTATCCATATGATAGCAGCCTAACTCATTGACAAATTCCACACCTTCTATGCTTACTGTCACAAAACCCTCTGCATCTTCTCTTGTATCAATTTTGGCATAGGTTGCCAGCTCATCTAAGAGTTTATCTCTCTCATCTCTAAGAGTCATTGCTGTTTCCTTGCCATTGGATTCTACCTTTACAATATCGATGCTTAACTGATGAAGACGATCGCCAATCGCATTGATTGTATCGATATCATCCTTAATCTGTGAATCAATGTTGCTCTGATAGCTCTGAAGATCGGCATACAGCGACTGGCTTCTGCTTATAAGAAGCCCTGCCTTCTGAATCACCAGATTCTGTGTTACCGAATCTGCCGGTGTTTTTGCCAATTCCTGAAAAGAAACCCACAAATCTTCTACGCTCTGCTTGAACTCTTCCCCATCCAATTCCTGAAACAGGTCCTCTACATAGGTCGCAGATTCATAGCATACACTATAAAAAGCCTCACGTCCGCTCTCCAGACGATAAGACTTATCCAAAAAAACATCCCTTGCGTGAACAACGTCTCCAATAGACACGCCTAACCCGGCCTGCTGTATGTTGGTCCGGGTTGTCGGGGTTATAAGTGTAGAATAATTTTTATCCGAAAAAACAACCTGCTGACGAACATACCCTTGGGTATCCACATTAGCGAGGTTGTTAGCTGTTGTATTCAGTGCGTTCTGGGCATTCTGCAAACCGGATTGCCCAACGTACATACTTCCAAATCCGTTTGCCATACAGGTTCCTCCTATATCAATTACTGTTTTGCATCAAAACCGCTGCTGCCTAATAGCGTCCCTGTATTATAGGCATTTTTGTCATAATTCGCAGTCTCCGGAGCCTGTCTCATACTCTTAAATAAAGTAATATCAAACTCCGTCATTTCAATTGCATGATTGAGCAGAAAAATATTCTGCTGGTTCTTGTTCTGAACTCGCTTTGCCGCGTCAATGAGGTTATCCCTTGCGGTGGTTAGCTTCTCCTGCACCATTGGCTGCGATGCAAGATATCCTATGAGAGTGGTTACGGTAAGCTTTTCTTCGCCTCTACCCAAAACAGTCTTGATATCATTTAATATCTGAACCTGTTTGTTGCTAAGGGCCAGCAATTCATCACTTCTAGCCTGTTCGATTGTTGTCAGCTGCTCAAGAGCCGGAATATCTGCCCGCACCAAAATGTCTGATTTTGCATCCGCACATTCTTCTAATGCATAATACAGTTTTGTTTCCTCTCTTAATACATTTACAAGCTCATCAACTAAACTAGCCACCGTTATTCCTCATTTCTACGCGAAAATGTTGTTATACTTACTCAACAATTTGTTTGCAAAGTCCTCTGGGTCAACGGAGTAAGTTCCTGCGTCAACCTGTGCTTTTAATTGTGCAACCTTGTCTTCTCTAACATCAGAAGCGTCCTTTACTGCAGCCTTAGCCACCTGATAGTCGTAGCCCGCCTGTGAGATAGATAGCTGGTCGCTACCCATAGAAGCGTTCGTTGCTTTAGAAGCCGGGTTGTAAGCTTTCTGCTGCACTCCATAGAGTTGAGCCACCTGATTATATGCATCTATACGCATAAACAGCATCTCCTTTCTACCTTTGAATATAGCTTTCTACATTATCTATCGGACGTTTCTTTTTTTTCCTTAGTCTTTCTTTAAAAAAATTTTTGTTTTTTGCAAAAAAATTACTTTGTAGTAATTACACACTTTCCCGGTGTAATAATTTCTTCTTCCAGAATAATTTCCCCAATAGAATCCGCGGTAATACTTCCTGAAATTGGATTTTTTACACTGTCGATGTGACTTATGACCGTAGCAGTCACCTCACTTCGTTCAAAGGACAAATCACAGCCCTCCATCTCACAATCCTCTAACACCAGACCCTTGCAGTAGCACAGCGGCTGGGTTCCCGCGATTTTACAACGGACGAAGCGGATATTTTCGGCATACCACGCCAGATACTCACCCTTTACCACGCAGTCTTCAATTGTTACATTCTTTGCATGCCAGAATGCATCCTTGGTATCTAACACACAATTACGGAAGGTTACGTTCTCTATGTATTGGAAAGAATATTTTCCCTTCATTTTTAAATTAGAAATATCCATATTCGTACACTCGAAAAATGCATATTCCCCCTCTAGTGTTACATCCTCCACGGTAATATGGTGACTTCTCCACGCAAATTCCGGAGAAATGACATCGGTATCCCTAAGCACCACATTTTTGCATTCACGAAGCGCTTTTATTCCATGCATTTTGCAGCGTTCAAGCTCAATGCCATTATCATACCACAATGCAGCACGACACAGCTGCGTCATCTCGCAGTCTGTGATTTTGCCGTTGTCCACGTGCCAAAACGGATATCTTAGATTCAGATACGTATTCTCTACCTGAATATCCGAGCACTCCTTGAATGCAGACTCTCCATCTGCAGGTCCATCAATTTTACAATTTTTAATAACAGCGCCTTTTACTCCATAAAAGGCACGTTCCTCATCATGAATTTCATTTTCGAATAACATATTACTTCCCTATCCTATTTACCTCTTTAGTACACAAATAGCGCATCAGCTGATGCGCTATTTATTCTAACCTTTAACTCCTCCAAGTGCAACCCCCTGAACAATATGTTTTGAAAGAATAAGATATGCAAGAATTACAGGGAAGATGGAAAAAGCAATCGTTACATATACCTGACCCATGTCAAATTTCAGGAAATCGGCACTTCTTAATTGTGCAATCAAAATTGGCAGTGTTTTAACCTCTGCCTTGTGCAAAATCAGCGCCGGCGTGAAGTAGTTGTTCCAGCTGCTTACGAATGTAAATATTGCCTGCACTGCAATAGCCGGCTTCATAAGCGGAAGTACAATCATATTAAATGTATGAAATTCTCCGGAGCCGTCAATTCTGGCTGCCTCGATAATTTCCAGTGGCAGGGAGCTCTCCATATACTGCTTCATATAGAAAAAGGTAACCGGTGCTGCAATGGATGGAATAATCAGTGCCAGCAAATTATCCTCCAAGCCTATCCCCTGTATCAATTGGATGAAACCTAATGCCGTAACCTGTGATGGAATCATCATTACCATAAGAATGAAACGGAACACTGCATTACGTCCTTTAAAATCATACGCATGAATCGCATAAGCGGTCATTGTAGAGAAATATACACATAAAGCTGCACTTCCCACTGATACTACTACACTATTGATAAGGCCCCTCCAAATCGGAAGTGTTCCATTTACAACTGCCATCCAGTTTTCCAGAAGCTTATCTCCGGGCACTGGGGAGAAACCTAACATAATATCTGAATGACTTCTGGTGGCATTGACAAACAATACATAGAACCAGAACAGACACAGAAAGGAAATCAACGTTAACACAATATACGCTATCAGTCGTCTCAATTTAATACTCATATATCCTTACCCCTTTCTTTTTATCATGTTACTGTTACCTGAGACCTTGAAAATAACAAGGCTAAGTGCAGCCGTGATAATGAATAACAATACAGATAAAGCACCTGCCATACCGTAGTTCTTACTATAAAGATGGTTATTCAAATACATTATAAGTGTCATAGAGCTTCTCATTGGGAAGCCTTCGCCGTCTGTCAAAATCTGCGGTACGTCAAACATCTGCAAGCCACCAATTAAAGAGGTAATCATTACATACAACAGAATTGGTTTTAACAATGGCAATGTAATCTTACGGAACACCTGTCCAGAGGTAGCACCATCTACTTCTGCTGCTTCATAGAGAGAATTATCAATTCCCATCATACCGGCCATAAGAAGAATCGTGGTATTACCGAACCACATGATAAAGTTCATAAAAGCTACCAATCCTCTTGTTCCCCAAACTGTGTCAAAGAACGGAATTGCGGCATCAATGATTCCCATGGATATCAACATGGTATTAATTGGACCATTTGTTGAAAACAGCGTAAAAAATAACATAGAAAACGCTGACGCCATAATCAGATTCGGCAAATAAATTACGGTCTTAAAAAATCTAGAGCACTTTAAACGAAGTCTTGTATTAGAGAACCATGCACCTAGTAACAGGGATACTAAAATCTGTGGAACAAATCCAAGCACCCACATAATCAAAGTATTTTCCAAATACGTCCATATATCAGAACTAGATAACAGCTCCTGATAATTGCGAAGCCCTACAAAGTTTGGTCCAACCTGAAATAATCCGGTACGATAGTTTTCAAAAAAACTATTGTAAATAGTGGTAAAGAGTGGAATCAACTGGAATACCACATAGGTCACACCAAATGGAATCAAAAATATGTATCCCCATTTTTTGTATGCATTTGTTTTTCCCTTTTTTACTTTTGCCATAAACAATATAACCTCCTTGGCCATGATTTACATAACTTTTTTGTTTCAAAAACCCACATTTTCAAAACAAAAAAGTCATGCCTGCCTGCAAACAGGCAGACATGACTATACTTTGCTACTATTCGATTGTTACATCTGGATATTTCTCATGTACAGTCTTTTCGAATAACTCTAATGCTTCTTCTAATGATGCTTCACCGATGAAGTAGTTCTTCATAGCAGACTGGAATGCTTCATTACAAATCTGGTCATATCTTGTCATGTATTTTAACTCGATAGTTTCAACACCTGCACAGTACATTGCTAATGGATTCTGTCCACCAAGAACTGCGCTTGAATATGTTGTATCAGCTGCCATAGCGTCCATAGCCGGTTTGTTGTTTACGAAATCGTTGTCAGCTTTTACGATATCTGTCATGATTTCTGTATCTGTTGTTAATTTGAGCATAATGTCTTTTACAAGGTCAGCGTTGTCTGTTCCTGCTGCTGCACAAATCCATGTTCCGCCCCAGTAGAAGCCCTGTGGTCCTTCTGTTGCTGCCCATCCGCCTGTGTTTGCGATAGAGCCTTCTGTGTCAGCTGCCATACAGAAATCTACGAACCAAGCTGGTCCAAAGTAGCAGAATGCATTACCGGTTGGCATAAAGCCTGCAGACCATTCCGTGCTCCAAAGGTCATGTGTTTCTGTCTGTCCGGCATCATACATCTTCTTAGACATTTCAACCCATTCCATGATGTTATCATCATAGTTTAATTTGCCGTCTACTACCCATGCACTTGTTACATTGTTAGAGAATACACGGTAAGTATCGTTAACTGTAGCTGTCATGAGATAGCCTTTTCCAGCCATTGTAGCTGCTGTAGCTGCAAATGTATCCCAATCCTTTACTGCTTCCTGAACAGTTGCAGGATCATCAGAGCCAAGTACTTCTTTTGCAATGTCTCTTCTGTAAATCAATACACCAGGACATCCCTGCCAAGAAACACCTTTTAATTTGCC
>CAYMYV010000058.1:0-10418 GCA_964394775.1 uncultured Lachnobacterium sp.
TACAGTTTATTTTCCGACACGTATATCAAACATAAGTTTTTCTAAGTGCTTTGAATAAACGATTTGAAAAAGGGACGTGACCGGCTTAAATTCGCCATCCATGGCTCAGTTAAGCCTTTCGCTGACATCGTGTCAGCGAATCACTAGGTGTTGACAAAGCACTAACAAAAACTATATGTTCTCATAATGTGTCGGCAAATAAACTGTATTTGTGCAATTTGCCAATTCAAGTTTTAGAAAGCACCTTTTGACACCCGAATCCTTATAGGAAATTGCCTCAAAAAGCCGCTTTTTGATGGCACTTAACGGAAAAACTATGTATAATAAGAACTATGAACAGAAAAAAAGAACTTAGAAGAACCATTTTACAAATACGCGACAGCCTTACGGCAGAACAGCGTCATCAAAAAAGCAAAGAAATCACAAAGAGTGTCATTGCCCATCAAGCCTTTTGCACAGCTGATAAAATCCTATTGTTTGCTTCTTATAAATCGGAAGTGGATACAACAGAGCTGATTCGTTATGCTTTAAATAGTGGAAAGCAGGTATATTTGCCGAAGATAGAATACAACGAAAGCGAAGGCCGTGATGAGATGGAATTCTATCAGATTTTCCCGGAGACGGAGCTACAGGAGGGATATAAAGGAATCCGGGAGCCTAAGGCAAATCCAAGAGCTCAATTCCGGACGAAGCAAATTCCATCGAAAGAATCATCATCAAAAGAATCACCATCAAAAGAGCTATCATCAAAAGAGCCACCATCAAAGCAAGAGGCAAATATTTTAATGATTCTTCCAGGTGCAGTATTTGATAGGAAGGGAAACCGTATTGGATATGGAGGCGGATTTTATGATAGATTTCTGGCGAGGATTGAGCAAACAGTATACAAGCTGGCAATTGCCTTTGAGTGTCAGGTGATAGAGTCTGATAGTATTCCTCTGGAACCGCATGATGTACAGGTGGATACAATTATTACTGAGAAAGCGGTTCATGTGGAGAAATATATTGATTTATATGGGAAAACATAATAAAATAGTATACAACATAGTATGCAACATAGTATACAACGTGGCATTATACAATTATAGAATAGAAAAAGGGGGACAAAGGATAAAATGGGGAACAAGGCAAAAACCCAAAAGGTAAAGGATATGTCAATTGCTGGCAAGATTAAAAGCGCAATGATTCGCGTGACAGCTATCTGTCTGGCAGTATTAGGAGTTGTGTCTTTGATTTGTGTTTCTACGTCTTCAAAGACAATTCTTGAGAATGACTTAACTGAGACAGCAAAGCTGGCAGCAACTCTGGTAGAGAAAGAGGTTGCAGCCATGAAGGAGAGAACCTACGAAATTGGTTGTAATCCTGCGTTGGCCAGCACGGAAACCTCCAATGAGGATAAAATTGCAATACTTCAGCAGAAGGTAGAGCAGTATGAATATACAGGCTGTGGTTTGACCATGGCTGATAATATCGATATTGTTAGTGGCTGGGATTGTACTACACAGGATACGGTTGTGCATGCTTTGGCAGGGGAAGTGTATTTTTCAGAGCCAAAAATTCACACGGGAAGTCCATTTACTTCGTATTTTTCAGCTCCTCTTTGGAAGGATGGTATAGCAAATTCAGAGATTGTTGGAACTGTTATTTTTATGTCCAATGATCATTTTCTACAGGATATTGTAAAGGCAATTTCGATTAGTGAGACCTGTAACGTAATCCTGTTAGACCAGAATGGTAACCTCATTGCCGATGCCGGTCAGGAAATTCTTACAGAGATTATCAATTACGGAACTCTTGCCGAAGAGGATAGCTCTTATAAAACAATGGCAAAGATTTCTGACAAAATGGTAGCAGGAAAAATCGGTTTTGAAAGCATTTATGTGGCTGGAGGCGGTCAGTATATTGCATATGCACCGATTGAGGGTACTGATGGATGGAGCGTTGCTATTACAGTGTCGCAGATGGATTATATGGGTTCTATGGTGGTCAGTGTTATAGGAATCGTGCTTGTTATGGCAGCCGGTATTTTTGCTACCATCAAAATGTCTCAGAAGGTTGCGACAGAAATTGAGAAGCCAATTCATGCATGTGCAGAAAGTATTAAGCTTTTGGCAGAGGGTGACTTACATACAGAAGTGGTTATCGATAATTCTGTGGAAGAAGCAAGAGTTCTCACAACTGCAGCAGCGGAGCTTAAAGATAGCCTGAATTTATTAATCAGTGATATGGATTATATACTGGCTGAGCTTGCAAAGGGTGATTTTACCGTAAAGAGTCAGAAAAAAGATAGCTATATTGGTGATTTTACAAGTCTGTTGGCTTCTGTAGAAGAGCTTAAGGTACGATTGAGTGAAACCCTGCAGCATATTCAGGAATCTGCAAATCAGGTAATGCATGGTTCAAATCAGATGGCAACCAGTGCCCAGGATTTGGCGTATGGTGCGGCAAACCAGACCGAGGCAGTTAATACTCTAAGACATACCATTGTTAATATTACGGGTGGTGTGGAACAGAATGCTCAGCAGAGTAAGGCGGCACTTGGCAAGATGGAAGAAGTAAAACAGGCAACCATCGACAGTAATGAAGAGATGGCAAGTATGACAGCTGCAATGCAGCGTATCTCTGCTACTTCATTAGAAATTGCTAAGATTGTTACTGAAATTGAAGACATTGCTTCACAGACGAACCTGTTATCATTAAATGCTTCGATTGAAGCAGCAAGAGCCGGTGAGGCAGGAAGAGGCTTCTCTGTTGTAGCAGAACAGATTCGTAAGCTTGCAGAAAGCAGCTCACAGTCAGCATTACATACGAAGGAATTAATCGATGCATCAGTTGCAGAGGTAGAGAATGGTAACCAGATTACAGCTCGTACAGCTATGGCACTTAGAAAAGTAGTAGAAGCATTAGACGAGGTACGAGAAGGCGCAATGACATCTACAAGACTTTCTGAAGAACAGGCCGAAGCAATGCGTGGAATTGAGGAAGAAATCAAACAGATTACAGATGTTGTTCAGAACAACTCTGCTACAGCTCAGGAATCATCAGCAATTTGTGAAGAGCTGTCTGCACAGGCAATCGGCTTGAATGATTTGGTAGAAGAGTTTTCAATTTAGTTATTTGAGGATATAAAAGGACGGTTTATACCGTCCTTTTTCTTGTATTCAAGTGCCTTATCTATTGCCTTTTAATAAACGGTAATGTAAAATATTATACGAATAATTAAAGTATACAATGCATTAACTGCGGAGGTCACTATGAGTAACATGATAGCATGGTATCCATTTGATGATGCGAAAGCAATCGGAAAGGATATCTCAGGCAACAACAATACAGCAATCGCTTGCGGGAACAATATTCCACAGGTGAAAGAGGTGAATGGACGTATGGCGGTCCATTTTGATGGTGGAGAGCATGGAGCTTCCTATCTTACGCTCCCAAGCGATATTTTGAAAAATGTAGGAGACAACAGTGGTCTTACGATATCTGCATGGGTTTGCGCAGATAGAGGAACAAACGTATGGGAGAGAATCTTCGACTTTGGTAAAAGCCAGACAGGTCCATATCTTTTCCTGACTCGATTTTTACGTGGGGTGTGTTTTGACGGAAGAGACCTTGCGGCAGATGCAGGAAAACCATGTCCGGTAGGACAGTGGCAGCATATTGCGATGACCATAACAGGAACAAAGGGTGGCTCTTTAAGTAGCGCGGGTCCAAGAGTATATATTAACGGTGAGCTTGTTGCAGATGGTTTTATCAGTCAGACCTCTAGCGGTACATACAAGGCATATCGTGCATGGCTTGCAACCTTTGAAAATGCAGAGAATTATGTAAATAATTTCATCGGACATTCTCAGTTCGCCGCAGATGCAGACTTCTGTGGTGCAGTATCTGATTTTAGAATGTACGCAGATGCATTGAGTGAGAATGAAATTATCGGACTTATGTGCGAATCCTTAGATGATGCGCAGATACTTGCTTTGGCGAAAGATAAATTCCTTACAGAGCCGGCGAAAATCATTACAGAGGATATTCAGTTAAGTGATTCACTTATGGAAGACCGTGTAAAAGTAGATTGGAGCTGCGATAAGCCAGAGGTGATTAGTAAATGTGGCAAGGTGGCAAACCTCAAGCAGCCGGTAGGTGTTACATTAAAGGCGGAATTATCCTGTGGAGGATGCAAGGCAGAGAAAACATATGTGGCCTCAGTTCTTCCAAAGGCAACTGCACCATATGAGATTACGATTCATGGCGATAAAGAGACCATTGACATCAGTAATACTTTATTTGGTCTTTTCTATGAAGATATTAATAATGCGGCAGACGGCGGTATCTATGCAGAAATGGTGCAGAACCGTTCCTTTGAGAATTTCTACTTTGACACCTATGACCACAGAAGTGGAGAGAATGGGAAGTCTACAGGTAGAAATCATGATCCACTGAGATTCTGGTTTGGCGATACGGACAAGGTTACGGTAAAGAATCAGGGTGGCTTAAATGAGCACTTTGGATTAAAGGACAAGGATACAAACGCATATTATATTGAAGCTTTGGCAGGAGCAAAGCTGTATAACAGAGGCTTCTGTGACAATAGACATGATTATTCCATGAACCTAAAAGAGGGGGTTGGATATAATTTTACGATTTGGGCAAAGGTAACCGGAGGAGCAAAGGCTGCCGAGGCAGAAAAGCCAGGCATTAGGATTGCACTGCTAGATGGCGAAGGCAACAGGGTATCCAATGAGGTGCTTGTTGAGGTGTCTTCTTGTGCAGATTCCAAGCAGGCATGTGGAACGCATAAAGCGGGCGAGAGTAAGAATGCCTGCGGTTGGAAGAAATATAAAGCAGGCAAGCTTATTGCAAGCAAGACCTGCATGGGTCAACTTGTAATGGAATTTACCGCTGATATGGCCATCGATATGGTATCCCTTATGCCGGATGACGTATGGGGCGCAAAGAAGGAAAAGACCTCAAAGAGTGCCAATGCAAACTTTAAGGGTAATCCAAATTACCGATTGAGAAAAGACTTGGTGGAAGCCCTGGTTGAGCTTCATCCAACCTTCCTTCGTTTCCCGGGCGGATGTATTTCCGAGGGCTCCTACATCTGGGAGAATGTATATGATTGGAAGGAATCCGTAGGTGACGTAGAGGTTCGTAAGGAGAACTTCAATGTATGGGGCTATAATATGACCATGGGTCTTGGATATATGGAATACTTCCAGCTGGCAGAGGATTTGAATGCAGAACCACTCCCGGTTATGGCGTGTGGTGTACTTTGCCAGGCACGTTCGGATTATGCGAATCCGGCAGGCGGTAAGCTCCAGAAGAAGTACATTAAGAACTTCACAGACCTGATTGATTTTGCAATCAGTACTGATTTTGAAGCCAACAAGTGGGCGGCACTTCGTAAAAAAATGGGTCACGAGGCTCCATTTGGCTTACACTATCTCGGTGTAGGGAATGAAAACTGGGGTGAGGAATTCTTCGCAAGCTTCGAAGTGTTTAAAACTGTCATCGACAGGTATATGAAGAAAAATTATCCGGGATATCCGCTTACCATTATTTCCACCGCAGGTGCGCAGGCGGATGATGGTGCATACCAGCAGGGTTGGAATTTCCTGGCAGGTTACCGGAAGGGCGGTGCAACCATAGGCTTTACGGATGGCGAAAAGAGTTGGACTGAGGATGTCGCCTGGTACAACAAGAATAAGAATTACATGGATACTATTGTGGACGAGCATTATTATCGTTCTAACCAGTATCTCTTAGAAAATGCAGACAGATACAATTATTACTATCGTGCATACAAGAAGGGTGCTTTGGATGAAGCACAGACCTCTAAGGTATTCGTAGGTGAATATGCATCTACCGATAAGAATACTTTGGCTGGCGCAGTAGCAGAGGCGGCGGTTATGACAGGCTTTGAAAAGAACTCTGATGTCGTAAGACTTGCTGCAACAGCACCTCTTTTCAATAAGGTGGTAACCGACGGAACCTATCGTTGGACCCCGGATGCTATCTGGTTTGATAACGAGACTGTATGGAGAACACCAAATTACTATGTACAGCAGATGTTTGCAAAATACATCGGTAAGAAGCTCCTTGAAACCAGCTACGAAACCTATGAGCAGGGAGAAAAAACAGTACAGATGCCTCATGGTGGTGTGGTGATATCAGCAGAAGGCGAGGCAGAATTTAAGAGCATTAAGGTGCTTGCCAATAAGGGTAAGAAGGTGCTCTTTGAGCAGCAGTTTGTAAACGGACAGCCAGCAGCAGATACGGATGTACAGGCAAAGCCAAACCGCAACAGTGAGATTCCTACTCTGGTTGCCATGGCAGGACACGGAAGAAAAGGCTTCTATATCAATAAACCGGAATGGAAGAATTACACCGTAGAAGTAACTGTAGAGAAGAAATCTGCACAAGATGGAATCTATGTAGGTGTAGGTCTTAAGGAACTTAATTCTGAGAAGCCAAACATGCTGGAATACTGTGTAGGAACCCAAAGAGGTACCGGACTTAAGGTATACAAGGATGGAGTAGAAGCCTATACCTTAGGGGATTATTCCTCCAGCGTTTTTGCGGGTAACTTACGTGCTTGCTACGAGGAAGCAGTAGAGAGTGGAGAATATACCATTACTGTTAATTACGGCGGTAAGGATGGAAAAGAAATCAGCTGCTATTATCAGGAGGCTTTGGGAGAGTCAAGCTGTGAAGCAAGCAACACAAAGAAGAGTGTGAAGAAGGGACTGCTTGATTGTAAGCTGGAGGTATACAACAGAGATGTATACCATTCAGTGACCGTAGATGAAGCAAAGGTATACGCTAAGCTGGTTAATGCAGAAGACTTCGACAAGAAGACGGTTGTTAAGTTAGACGAGCTGAGTGTGAAGGCAAAAGCAGAGCTGATTCTTTTGACAGGAGCAGAAGAGCTGGTACATACCTCGAATGTGAATACCAAAGAGGGCGAGCCGGTAAAACCGGTAAGCAGGAAGGTATCCGTTAAGAAGGATAAGGCTGGCAATGCGAGCATAGAGCTTGTGCTTCCGGCAAATTCTGTATCCGTTGTGGTATTAGATAAAGAATAAATAACAGCGGGCTTGCTGTGTTCAATGCAAATTGTACGCGGCAGGCCCTTTTTATGTAATCAATGACTCATAAAATTTACGAATATGAAAAGAATAGTAGAAAAGGAATGAATCGGAGGAATTATATGAAGTCATTGTGGACACAAACAATAGATTTACCAAAATTTGAAGAATCACCGGAGGATATGCGCGTGCAGAATCTGGTAATCGGAGGCGGAATTGCAGGACTCTTGATTGCCTATTTGTTACAGAGTAAAGGACAAGAGGTTGTAGTCTTAGAGGCGAATGAGATTGCAAGTGGGCAGACCAAAAATACTACTGCCAAAATCACCAGCCAGCATGGGCTTATCTATCATGACATGATAAAAAACGCGGGAGTAGAGCGTGCGAAGGGATATGCAAAGGCAAACGAAGCCGCAATAAAAAAATATGAAGAGATTATTACAAAAGAAGGAATTGCGTGTGATTTTGTCAAGCGTCCTTCTTTTTTGTATTCTATTAAGCAGGACGGAGTCGATAAGCTGCAGAAGGAAGCAAGGGCAGCAAGGGAATTGGGAATAGTGGCAGAATACGTGGAAGGATACAAGGTTACGGAGCTCCCATTTCCGGTGGTGGGTGCTGTGCGCTTCGATAATCAGGCACAGTTTCATCCGCTTGAGTTCATCCGGGAGATAGCAAAAACACTCACCATTTATGAGCATACAAAGGTCTTGGAGGTGGACGATTATATCGTAACCACAAATCGAGGTGTGATAGTGGCAGACCACATCATTTTTGCAACCCATTATCCGTTTCCAATTGTGCCGGGATATTATTTTTTAAGGCAGCACCAGAGTAGAAGCTATGTGTTGGCATTGGAGGGGGAAGGTGTACCAAAGGAATTGGGCGGTATGTATTATGGAGTTGACAAAGGTGGAATCTCACTACGCTCTGCCGATGGAAAGCTGCTGTTTGGTGGGAGCGAGCATCGCACCGGAAAGACGGGACGTGGTATAGGCATCGGTTCCAGAGGTGACTTGCACACGCTGGGATATTGTGACCTTAGAAGAACGGCAAAGGAATGCTATCCGAAGGCGAAGGAGGTAGCGTATTGGGCGGCGCAGGATTGCATGCCTCATGACAGGATTCCATTTATTGGAATGTATTCTAAGAAAAGAGAGCATTGGTATGTGGCAACCGGCTTTCAGAAGTGGGGAATGACGAGTGCAATGGTAGCTGCGATGATAATAAGTGATGCTATTGTGGGAAAGGAAAATCCATATGCTTATGTGTTCTCTCCACAGCGATTGCTGGTAAGGGCCGGAATAAAGAACTTTTGTATTGATGCATGGGAAAGTATGGTGGGACTTACCAAAGGATTGTTTGTAAAAAAGACGCGCAAATGTCCACATATGGGCTGTGCTTTAAGCTGGAATGAGGAGGAGGGAACCTGGGACTGTGCCTGCCATGGCTCACGCTTTGAAAAAGACGGAACACTGATTGATAACCCTGCACAAAACTCTCTTCTTTCCTAAAATAATATATGCAAAGATTGTCGAATGTGGTAGAATAAACATAGGTATGGCCTTGTGTAAGAACTGGGCAAATGGGATGTATAGGAGGGAAGAGAATGTTTCTAATTTTCTTTTTGGCCTGGCTCATTTTTAATGGACAGGTTACCACAGAAATTCTGATTTTTGGTGTAGTAATTGCGGCAGTAGTATTCTGGTTTATCTGCAAGTTTATGGGCTACAGCCTAAGAAAGGAATTAAAGCTTTATCGAAGCATTGGTTTTTTTCTGCGGTATGCATTGGTACTAATTAAGGAGATTATTAAAGCCAATCTAGACGTTATTCCAAGAATATATACAGTTGAAGAAGCTATGGAGCCGGTGATTGTCAAATTCCGCGTGAATCTGAAGACGGATTTTGCAAGGGTAATTTTGGCAAATTCCATTACCCTGACACCGGGAACGATTACGGTGTCATTGGAAGAGAATGAGTATACCATCCACTGTCTGGACGAGAGTCTGGCAGAGGGCTTAGAAGACTCTGTTTTTGTAAAAATGTTAGAGAAGTACGAGGAGGGATAAAATGGCACTGGTTCAGCAGTATGAATGGATTTTTCATATTATTTTGGTGATATTGGCGGTGATGCTGATTGCATGTCTGATTCGTGCGATTATCGGACCACGTATAGCAGACCGCCTGGTGGCAGTAAACATGCTGACAACGATGGTTATATCTATCGTTGCAATTCTATCGATTATTATGGAAGAAGGCTATCTGGTAGATATCTGTTTGATATATGCCATGATTAGCTTCCTTGCAGTAGTCGTATTGACGAAGGTATATACAGGTGTTTATCTGGAGGCAAAGGATAAGCAGGAGAAAAAAGAGAAGGGAGATAATGCAGATGGGTATCATTGATTGGGTACGTTTTATTGTGGGCATAGGCCTGCTCATTGTCGGCTTATGTATTTTTATCACAGAGCTGATTGGTGTTTTCAAGTTTAAGTACGTGCTGAATCGTATGCATGCGGCAGGTATGGGAGATACCTTGGGTCTGGCAGTTACGCTCCTTGGAACCATGATTCTATCAGGTCTTAATTTTACTACCTTAAAGATGGCATTGGTGCTTGTGTTTTTGTGGATGGCATCTCCGGTTGCGTCACACCTGATTGCGCGACTTGAGGTAACAACAAATGAGGAACTCGAAAAATACTGCAGCCTGCCGGAGGATATGCAGGAAGAGAAGAAAAAGGTTTCCGGTGAGACAGAAGAGTTTATTGCACAGAAGGAGGAAGTATAATGGAAATATTTAAAATTATTTTACTGTGCTTTCTAATTGCATGTGCAATCGCAGTAAGCTTTTCTAAGAAGCTGTTGAATTCTATTTTGGTTTTCATGTCCTATAGCCTGGTTATGGCCATTATCTGGATTTTACTGGAATCTCCGGATCTTGCCATCACAGAGGCGGCTGTAGGTGCCGGAGTAACCAGCTTACTATTCTTCGTTACCTTGAAGAAAATTCATGCGATGGGGGAGGAGGATACAGAAGATGAGCAAACAGATTCCACAGGAAGAATTGAATAACAAGCTTTCTTATCGTATAAAAAGGTGGTTTTTAGGGCAGTCCGATACATATGTTGATATCTTAGAATCCAAGCCACAGGAAACACAAGAGCTGACGGAGCAGGTAATAAAAAGCCATAAAGAGGACCAGATTCATTTGATGGAAAGTATTCACGATACGGAGAACAATCGTACATATAAGAATTTTTTCCGATTTTATAAAGTGACAGCGGTTGTGTGCTGTTTGGCACTGGTAACGATTTTGCTGGTTGCAGTATCC